>NZ_JBFARO010000012.1:0-134197 GCF_040677125.1 Actinomadura sp. NPDC049382 | reverse complement strand
CTCCATTAAGGTCCAAACGACCACCAGCGGGGCGAACCGCCGGCAGCCAAACCTCGAAGAAAATCCCAGCAAAAGCACAACTCCAAAGGAGTTGCGCATTGCCTCAAAGAAATCCCCACCACCAGATCCGAAGATCGATGGCCACGGGGCGACCCGGACCTCCCGAAGGAGAACCGAGCCGATAAAGGCACTGGCTTTTAACACGCTGTTGAGTTCTCAAGAAACGGACACCCACCGTGCTGGATTCGCTTTCGCGTTTCCCGCCCCGGGGCGACTCGTCTTACTTTATCAGTTCCGGCCGGTCTGTCAATTTCGGCTTTCTCCGATAACGCCCATCCGATTCCGCTTTCGCGGCGCCTTCCGGGCGGTGGTGCTATTTCATCAGATCCGGCCCGATTGTCAAAACGGAGCCTTTTCCGACGCCACCACGGCACAGCGGACACAGCACAGCCGTGTCGACCGATTCGTTGGTGGTTTCCCCTCGGGCCGGCCGCCGACAGGCGTCCCGCACCCCGTGGGGCGAAGTGAACAGTATGCCCAGGAGGCAGGGACGTCAAACCGGCTCGCGCAGCCGGATCGCGTCCGCGTCGACCTGCCGACCCGCCGGCCCACGGCACCAACCCGCCCACATCACCCGTTCTACCTTGGACTTCGTCCCGATTCACTCCGCCTTGGGCGCCTCGGCCGCACATTCCGAGCAGCCAATGTTTCTTTTCGGCAACGCCGGAGGAACGGCGGAACTTACGGCTTGGCCAGGTAGCCGCCGACGAAGAGCACCGCCTCGGCGAACACCCAGAAGAGGGCCGCGACGGTCAGGAACGCGTCCAGCCGGTCGGGTCGGCGGCGGATACCGCGGGCGGTCCAGGCGACGGCGGCGACCGCCGCGGCCAGAAGGGCGACGGGGGACGACAGTCTCACCGCGTCGTCGAAGCCGGCACCGCATCCCGGATCGTGCCCGTCGTCCTCGCCGCAGAACGCGGCGTCGCCCCAGCCGCCGAGCGCGGAGAAGAACCAGAGGGCGGCCAGCAGGCAGTTCGCGATCGTCGGGATCGCCGGCGAGATGCGCCAGCTGTTCGACCGGTCCGGCGTGGCCTGCACGAACGGACGGTACCCCGCCCCGCGGACGCCGTGAAGGCCCATCCGCGGGGCGGGGTCCAGGTCAGGTGATCTCCTTGGCCTCGTGGAGGTTCATGTCCATGACGATCGCGGTCATGACCGCCATGGTCCGCAGCGGTTCCCGGACGGGGTCGGCGATCTCGACCGCGTACTTGTCCGCGGTCGTCAGCAGGTGCGTGGCGAGCCCGGCCCACTTCTTGCGCACATGCGCCACGTTGCCGCCGTCGACGTCCTTCACCTGGAAGTTGTTGCGCGGCACATCGACGTCCACGGCACCGATGAGCGTGCCGTCGTCGTCGTAGATGACGTAGCGGCGGCCGACCCGTTCGGTGACGAACGACCCGACCCGCTCCCCGTCCGGCCGGAGGATCTCGGTGTACTCGCGCCCGCTCTGCTTGTCCACGATCAGCAGCGGCTCACCGTCCGGAGTGGTCAGCGTGACGGCCCGCGCGTCGAGGTTCGACTTGCCCGGGAGCAGGCCCCGCATCTCTGAACGGCCCTCGTCATTCGTCTGCCCCGCGATGGCCAGGACGGTTCCGTCACCGTCCATCACCTTGTACCGCGACTTCGCGAACGGGCCCCGGCGAGGCTGTTCGATCCTGAGCACCGGGGAGCTGAACACTTCGCTCACGCGTTCTCCTGCCTCATCAGCCGCATGTGCGCGGACCGCGTCACTTCCCGACCTCCGCGCCCTCGTCATGCGACGGCGTCCAACCGGCGATCCTGCCAACGCCGGACGCGCAGGGGAAGCTCTTTCCCGGTCCGGCCCCGCCCACCTGCCGTGCCGGGCCCCGGCCAGCGGGTCGCTGACCTGCGGTAACGGGAGTCAAGGCATCCTTCGAGAAATACTTCTGTTCCGGTCAAGCGCGCTCTGAGCAGGCCGAGGGGACACCCTCCGGCCGGTGTGGTGATCGCCTGCTCGGCTCGGGCCCGTGCCCGCCCGCCAGGGATCCAGGTCACCGCCGATGGCCGGGCTATTCGATCGGCCAGTCCTTGGACTCGTAGAGCATCAGGTCGATCGCGAGCGGGGCGGCGACCACCAGGACCCGGAGCGGGTCGGCGAGCGGCCGGAAGATCTCCAGCGAGTACCGGTCGGCGGTCGTCAGCGCCTCCGTGGCGGCGCCCTTCCATTTCTTGTCGAGCTGCGCGACGTGGTTCCCGTGGACGTCCAGCACGGGGAACTTGCGGCCGAACCGGCTGCCGTCCAGGTGGCCGACGGGACGTTCCGCCGCGTCCAGCAGCGCGTAGTCGTAGCGCTCGCGGTTCTGCACCGACCCGATGTGGACGCCCTCGGCAGTGTTCACCCGGGTCCTTCTCTTGTTCTCCTTGTCCACGATGAGCAGCGGGACGCCCCGGGCGTCCTCGACATGGACGATTCGGCGGCCGTCGCTGCCGCCGAGGGCCGTCCTGACCGCCTGCCGGAGCAGCGACACATCGCGCTCCTCCGCCGCGGCGAGCAGCCTCCCGCGGCCGTCGGAGACCTTGTACCGGGAGCGGGCCGCCGGCGCGCCGCGCGGCTGGTCGATGCGCAGCACCGGGGAGTTGAACAGGTCGGTCATGCGCCCGAATGATGGCAGCACCACCGCGGCTCGCGGAACCGGTGACGCACCGCCTCCCGCCCTCGTCCGGCGTGATGGTCCGCCGGACGGCGGGCGCACAAAAGGGGCGGCCCGCGGGGCCGCCCCTCTCATGTCGCGTCGGTTACGCGTCGCCGATCAGAAGTCCATGCCGCCGGCGTCGGGCATGCCGCCCGCCGGGGCCGGGTTCTTCTCGGGCTTCTCGGCGATGACGGCCTCGGTGGTCAGGAACAGCGCGGCGATCGACGAGGCGTTCTGCAGCGCGGACCGGGTCACCTTGGCCGGGTCGAGGATGCCCGACTCGAACATGTTGACGTACTCGCCGGTGGCGGCGTTCAGGCCCTCACCCGGGGTGAGGTTGCGGACCCGCTCCACCACGACGCCGCCCTCGAGGCCGGCGTTCACGGCGATCTGCTTCAGCGGCTCCTCCAGAGCGCGCTTGACGATGTTGGCACCGGTGGCCTCGTCGCCCGCGAGCTCCAGCTTGTCGAACGCCTTGGTGCCGGCCTGCAGCAGCGCGACGCCACCGCCGGGGACGATGCCCTCCTCGACCGCGGCCTTGGCGTTGCGGACGGCGTCCTCGATGCGGTGCTTGCGCTCCTTGAGCTCGACCTCCGTCGCGGCGCCGGCCTTGATGACCGCGACACCGCCCGCGAGCTTGGCCAGGCGCTCCTGGAGCTTCTCGCGGTCGTAGTCGGAGTCGGTGTTGTCGATCTCGGTGCGGATCTGGTTGACCCGGCCCGCGATCTCGTTGGCGTCACCGGCGCCGTCCACGATGGTGGTCTCGTCCTTGGTGATGACGACCTTGCGGGCGCGGCCCAGCATGTCGGTCGTGGTGTTCTCGAGCTTGAGACCCACGTCCTCGCTGATGACCTGGCCGCCGGTCAGCGTGGCGATGTCGCCCAGCATGGCCTTGCGGCGGTCGCCGAAGCCCGGGGCCTTCACGGCCACGGACTTGAAGATCCCGCGGATCTTGTTGACGACCAGGGTGGCCAGGGCCTCGCCCTCGACGTCCTCCGCGATGATCAGCAGCGGCTTGCCGGACTGCATGACGCCCTCGAGGACGGGCAGCAGGTCCTTGTTGGCCGACGCCTTGCCCTGAACGATCAGGATGTACGGGTCCTCGAGGACCGCCTCCATCCGCTCGGGGTCGGTCACGAAGTAGTGCGAGATGTAGCCCTTGTCGAAGCGCATCCCCTCGGTGAGCTCGAGCTCCAGACCGAAGGTCTGGCTCTCCTCGACCGTGATGACGCCTTCCTTGCCGACCTTGTCCATCGCCTCGGCGATCATCTCGCCGATCTGCGGGTCGCCCGCGGAGATGGACGCCGTGGAGGCGATCTGCTCCTTGGTCTCCACATCCTTGGCCAGCTTGGACAGCTCCTCGCTGACCCGCTCGACCGCGGCCTCGATGCCCCGCTTCAGCGACATCGGGTTCGCGCCCGCCGCCACGTTCCGCAGACCCTCGCGCACCAGCGCCTGGGCCAGCACGGTCGCGGTGGTGGTGCCGTCACCCGCGACGTCGTCGGTCTTCTTGGCGACCTCCTTGACGAGCTCCGCGCCGATCTTCTCCCACGCGTCCTCGAGCTCGATCTCCTTGGCGATCGACACACCGTCGTTGGTGATCGTGGGGGCGCCCCACTTCTTCTCCAGCACGACGTTGCGACCCTTCGGACCAAGGGTCACCTTTACGGCATCGGCCAGCTGGTTCATGCCGCGCTCGAGACCGCGACGGGCCTCCTCGTCGAACGCGATCATCTTTGCAGCCATAGGCTCCAGTCCTCCCGGAACAAGGTGGCTTAGACGGATCGAGCCGACGCCCGCGACGGACGGCCCCCGCCGACGACTTCCATTCCGCCGCCGGACTGAGGCCTCATCGCCCCGACCCAGACTGTGAAGCTGTCACTCTCCACAGCAGAGTGCCAACCGTTTGTTTAGCACTCTACCCTGCCGAGTGCAAGCGCCACACATCCTCGCCGGGGGAAGGTTCACCTACCCGTCCAGACCCGTTCTCACCTGCGACGGAATCCCTTCCGGGAGTCTCGCGGGTGTGTCGCCGCGCTCCTCTGAACGTGCTCGTCCAGCGGCAACGACGTCCTGTTCCGCGTGTTCGGCAGCGGAGGTGGGAGGGGTCCAGGCCGCTACCGGACGCGCCGGCGGCCGCGCCGCGACGGTCAGGAGCGGCGCCGCGAGGAACTCGACCCTCGCTTGATGCGAGCGGCCCGCCGCTCGGACAGGTGGCGGAGGAGCAGGCGAAGCACCACCAACGCCGCTTCGCGTCGCTCAGGCGTCCTCGACCACACCGCCGGGACGATGACGACGGCGATGAGAGTGAAGAGGATCAGAGCGACAAGACACGCCCCGAACCCGGGGAGAAGCGCGATGTTTCCGAAATTATTCTGGGCCTCGCCCATGAAGACCTCCGGGCAGCAGAAAAGCAGCTCCGAAGGTCTCTCCCGCCGTGCGAACGCCACGGCCGAACGGCCCGGTCCGCCATGGACGGACGTGATGACGGGCTCGCCACTATGGGGATACTCCCCTTCCGAGGGGTAAGCCTAGCCCGTCCCCTCTGGCCGTGACCCGGGTGGCACGGAACAGTCACGGAACGGACAGCCTCGTGGGCCGAGAGAACGCGCCTGCGGCGACGCCTGCCCGGTCAATCTGGTCGCATTGAGAAGGGCCAGTAGATGGGTTTCTGGCGGCGCTTCAGAGCGAGCCGTGATCCGGATTAGAGGGCGATGGGACGGTAGGCGAGGATCTCGTCGGCGATCTGTTCGGGGTCGTCGAGGTCCGGTGTGTGGAGGACCAGGTCGCCCCAGTTGGGGTGGGTGACGCTGGCGTCCAGGACGCGTGAGTAGTAGTCGGTCTCCGGGTCGGCGGACTGGATCCTGCGGACGATCTCGGCGAGTTCGGCGCGGGTGATGTCGGCGACGCGCGGATATGCCGGGCGCGCCGCTTCGAGGGCGAACTCGTCGAGGGTGCGCCAGTCGAGGTAATCCGTGAAGTCGTGGGCGGCGTAGTTGTGCCCGGTGGCCCGGTTGAAATCCTCGATCGCCCCTGCGGCGGGTTCACCGCGGGACAGCAGGTCTCCGATGCGTTCGATCTCGCCGGCCAACTCCGCCAGCCGTTCGGCGGCGATGGTCGGAGGCAGCAACTCGGGACGCAATTCCATGCGCGCATCTTGGCACACGTCTGCCGGTTCTCAGCACGGGCCTTTCCTCAGGCCAGAGATGCTAGAGAGCGGTGCGAGTTCGGTCGGAGAAATCGTCCACTACCTGCGCTACCGCTTCGACCAGGGCCTTGCCCGTCGAGTCGCCGGTCACCGTCCAGACTTCGCGGTCCTCCTCCTCGACGTCCGTAACGCCGGGGACGGCGCTCAGTGCGTCGGCGATGCGGTGGCGCAGTTCGGATTCGAGGGGGTCAGTGCGGATGAATTCCATGACCCAGACGCTGACGTGCCACCACGGGCCCTCGCGAAGTTTGGAGGCCGATACGGCGCGCAGGTCCGGCTCGTCGGTCTTGCGCAGCCACTCTTCGGCTATCGCGGAGTCGAGTGGCTGAACCTGCTGGATGTCGTCGCTCACGCGGTGGAGGCTATCGGTGCGCGTCCGTCATTGGGGGAGCAGTGCGCGGACGGTCGCCAGGCGTTCGCGGTGGTCTGCCAGCCAGTCGTCGGCGACTTCGATCGTGAGTTCCACCGTCACCAGGAAAGAGTGCGAGTCGACTACGGCCACGTGGACGCGGTCGTAGTCATCGATTTCCAGGTGGATCTCGGTCGCGCGCTGGCCCTCACGCCACGCGGCGTCGCCTCCCTGTGCCAGGGTGTCGAGGACCTTCTCCCAGGCGGTGAGGTCTTCGGCGTCCAGCCAGGTCTTGATGCCGCCGCTGACGAAATAGCTGCCGACCTCGATCTCTCCGGTGAGGCCGTGGCTCTCCTGGCCCGTCACCCGCAGCACGACGCTGTTCCCGAGGTCGTCGGCGAGGTTGATCAGTTCCGCTGGCACCGCGCCATCGTAGACCCGCGCCCGGCCCCGTGCGGACGGGACCGGGCGGCGGGCGGGGCGTCAGCCGCCGGCGACGGCGGGGATGATCGAGATCTGCGCGCCGTCGGAGGTGGCGGTGTCGAGGCCGTCGGCGAAGCGGACGTCCTCGTCGCCGACGTAGACGTTGACGAAGCGGCGGATCTTGCCGGCGTCGTCCAGGATGCGGGCGGAGATGCCGGCGTAGCTCGCCTCCAGGTCGGCGACGACGGCGCGCAGGGTCGCGCCCTCCGCCTTCACCTCGGACTCGCCGCCGGTGTAGGTCCGCAGGATCGTCGGGATGCGCACGGAAACGCTCATGGGTGCTCCTTTTCTCAGGCGAGGCCGGCGGCGCGGAACGCCTCCAGGGACGGGGCGATGTTCGCGGACGGTGCGACGACCGGGGCGACGGCGTCCAGGGTCTTCAGCCCGTCCCCGGAGTTGATGATCACGGTTTCGGCGGCGGGGTCGAGGGTGCCCGCGTCGATCAGCTTGCGGAGGGTGGCGACGGTGACGCCGCCGGCGGTCTCGCCGAAGATGCCCTCGGTGCGGGCGAGGAGGCGGATGCCCTCGACGACCTCGGCGTCGGTGACGTCCTCGACGGCGCCGCCCGTGCGGCGGGCGACGTCCAGGACGTAGGGGCCGTCGGCGGGGTTGCCGATGGCGAGGGACTTGGCGATCGTGTCCGGCTTCACCGGGCGGACGACGTCGTGCCCGGCCTTGAACGCGGCGGCGACCGGGTCGCAGCCGGCGGCCTGGGCGCCGAACACGCGGTACGGGCGGTCCTCGACCAGGCCGAGCTTGATCAGCTCCTGGAACGCCTTGTCGATCTTGGTGAGCTGGGAGCCGGACGCGACCGGGACGACGATCTGGTCCGGGAGCCGCCAGCCGAGCTGCTCGGCGATCTCGTAGCCGAGCGTCTTGGAGCCCTCGGCGTAGTAGGGCCGGACGTTGACGTTGACGAACGCCCAGTCGTCCTGCTCCCCGGCGATCTCCGAGGCGAGCCGGTTGACGTCGTCGTAGTTGCCGTCGACCGTCACGAACGTCCCGCCGTACACGGCCGTCGTGATGATCTTCTGGGCTTCGAGGTTGGACGGGACGAACACGGCGCTGCGGATCCCGGCGCGGGCCGCGGCGGCGGCGACCGCGTTGGCGAGGTTGCCGGTGGACGGGCAGGCCAGCACCTTGAAGCCGAGTTCGCGGGCGGCGGCGAGCGCGACGGCGACGACGCGGTCCTTGAACGAGTGGGTCGGGTTGCCGCTGTCGTCCTTCACCCACAGGCTCTGCAGGCCGAGGCTCTCGGCGAGGTTGTCGGCGCGGACGAGCCGGGTCAGGCCGGGCTCGGTGTTGGGGGTGTCGGCGACGTTCGCCGGGACGGGCAGCAGCCCGCGGTACCGCCAGATGTTGCGGGGCCCGGACGCGATGGACTCCCGGGTGACGCCCTGGAAGTCGTAGGCGATCTCCAGGGGGCCGAAACACTCTTCACAGGCGTAGAAGGGGCCGAGATCGCGGGTGGTGCCGCATTCGCGGCAGACGAGCGCGGTCGCGGGTCCGAGGTCTGTGGCAGGCGTGAGTGCCATGAAGCGAGGCCTTTCTCCCCATCTTCCCTGCGCCACCTTGGTCGCAGGCCGGAGTTGGCACCATCTCCCGGCCGGCCTCGCAGGATCGCGACGCGCCACAGCCGGGTGGTTGCCGGGGCTTCGCAGGGCCGGTCCCTCCACCCCTCTGGATGAGCGGTATTCAGTTGTCGTCACGAGTGCTTTGAACTCGTATGCGTGACTTTACATGAACTGACCGGATGCCAGACAGCCGGGTCCACCGGTTGAGACGGTACCCGGATGAGGTCTTGATCACGCCGCCGACCCCTCGCGCGCGGGGCGCTGGGTCGGGTCGAGGAACACGTGCCGGATGATCGGGATCCGCTCGCGGAGCCGCCGGTCGATCTCGCCGGCGACGTCCTCGGCCTGGTCGGCGCTGATCGCGTCGGAGAAGTTGACCTTGGCGGCGACGAGCAGCTGCTCGGGGCCGAAGTGCATGGTGAGCAGCTCGTCCACGCCGGTCACGCCGGGCGCGCGGAGGATCTCCGCGCGGATCACGCGCTGGTCGGCGGGGTCGGCGGCCCGCCCGATGAGCAGGACCGAGCTCTCCCGGCCGATCAGCAGCGCGAGCCCGGCGAGCAGCACGCCGATGAGGACGGAGGCGAGCCCGTCCCAGAAGTCCGACCCGGTCAGCTGGCGCAGCACCAGCCCGCCGGCGGCGAGCGCGAGGCCGACCATCGCGGCGCTGTCCTCGAACAGCGCGGTCTTGAACGTCAGGTCGGGCGACCGGCGGACGTGCTCGACGAGGTCGCGGCCGTTCTCGCGGGTCTCCTTGCGGGCCTGGTAGAAGGCGCGTATCCAGGATGTGCCCTCCAGCACGGCGGCGAGGGCGAGGACGGCGTAGGCGAGCCAGACCGCGGTGCCGGGGCCGCCGTGACCGGTCATGGTCAGGACGCCCTCGAAGATCGAGAACCCGGCGCCGGCGATGAAGATCCCGAACGCGGCGAGCAGCGACCAGACGTACCGCTCGTTGCCGTAGCCGAAGGGGTGCCGCCGGTCGGGGGGACGTTCGCTGCGCCGCAGCGAGGCGAGGAGGAAGGACTGGTTGAGGGTGTCCGCCACGGAGTGGGCGCTCTCGGCGAGCATCGCGCTGGATCCGGCCAGCAGGCCGGCGACCAGCTTGACGATCGCGAGGACGAGGTTGGCCGCTCCGGCGACGAGCACGGTCTTCGTCGTCTCGGACCTGCTCATCCGGATCGGTTACCCCGCGCGCCGCCCGCTAATCGCGCCGGATCCGGCCGCCGCGGGGGCTTGCGGCGCCCGTGGTGCAAACCACGCGGGTCACTGTGGAGCGCCTGCGTCCCAACTGAGACCCTGCCGGTATGAGCCAAGTGCTGGTGGCGTCCAACCGAGGCCCTGTGTCGTTCTCGCTCTCGGAGGACGGGGAGCTGGCCATGCGGCGCGGTGGTGGCGGGCTGGTGTCGGGCTTGGCCGCCGTCACGGGCGCCCCGCGCGACCCTGGGCCGCCACGTCCCGCGCAGCAGGCGGAGGCGCCTTCTTCAGCGGCGGACGTGCTGTGGGTGTGCGCGAGCCTCGGTGAGGGCGATCGGACGGCTGCTCGCCGTTCACCGGACGGCCGCATAGACCTGGCGGGTTACGACACCGGTGGCGCGGCCGTACGGATGCTCGACATCCCCGAGGCGACCTTCGATCGTGCGTACAACGGCGTGGCCAACTCGACGCTGTGGTTCGTCCACCACCTGCTGTACGACACTCCGCGCAGCCCTCATTTCGACGCGCGCGCACGGCGTGACTGGCAGTCCTATGAGGCGTACAACGCGGCTTTCGCGGACGCCTTGGCGCGGGACGCCTCCCATGGCGCGAAGGCGGCGATCCAGGACTACCACCTGTCGCTCGCTCCGCGGATGCTGCGGGACCGTCGGCCCGACTTGAGGATCGTCCACTTCTCCCACACGCCTTGGGCGCCGCCGGAGTACTTCAGGCTGCTGCCGGACGACATCGGGGCGCAGGTCCTGATGGGCATACTCGGTGCCGACCACGCGGGGTTCCTCACTGAGCGGTGGGCCTCGGCGTTCCTCGACTGCTGCGAACTGCTTCCGGGTGCGCGCGTCGACCGGTCGGCCTGGACCGTCACCTGCGCGGGGCACACCACGCACGTAGGCGTCCATGGCCTCGGTGTGGACGAGGCGGCGCTGCGCAAGCGCGCGTCCCAGCAGGACGTAGTGGAGCGGGCGCGCGCGCTGAAGGAACAAGTGGGCGACCGCCAGCTCATCGTGCGGATCGACCGGACCGAACTGTCGAAGAACATCGTGCGCGGCCTCGCCGCCTACCGCGAGATGCTCGTCAACCATCCCGAGTGGCGCGGGCGCGTGGTGCATCTGGCGTTCGCCTATCCGTCGCGCTACGACCTGCCCGAGTACCGCGAGTACACCGCGGCCGTCCAGCGGATGGCCGCGCAGATCACCGAGGAGTTCGGCACGGCCGAGTGGGATCCGCTGATCCTCCAGGTGAACGACGACTATCCGCGGTCGCTCGCCGCCTACGGCCTGGCGGACGTCCTGCTGGTCAACCCCATCCGGGACGGCATGAACCTGGTGGCGAAGGAAGGGCCCGTCCTGTCGGAGCAGGGCTGCGCGCTCGTGCTGTCACGGGAGGCGGGGGCCGCGTCCGAATTGTCAGAGGACGCCCTGATGGTCAACCCGTACGACGTGTCGCAGACGGCGGAGACCCTGCACCAGGCGCTGCTGATGCCGCGCGGGCTGCGGTCCGAGCGCTGCGCCCGCCTCGCCGCCGCCGCGGCGGCCCTCCCGCCGCAGCGCTGGTTCGCCGACCAGCTCGCCGCCCTGGACTGACCGGCGGCGCGGTGCGGGCGCTTCAGCCGGCGCTGGTGGACGTCTCGGTCGGCAGCCTGCACTCGACCGGGTTCGGCTCGTGGCGCTGCTTCCAGCGCTCGCGCAGCGCGTCCTTGCTCTGCGCCATCCGGCGGTGGGCGCTGACCCGGGTGAAATGGGCGAGCTGCGACGCGGGCGGCTTCGGCAGGCCGCTCGGCTCGTAGCCGTACTCGGCGAGCCGCTCCCCGAACGCGGCCTCCGCCAGGCTGATCTCCCAGGGGTCGAGCCGCTCCGCCCACGACCCGATGCGTCCCGTGTTGACGGCGTCGTGCGTCCGGCCGTGCCACCGCTTGCGGGACGGGACGGTCCGCCGCGCGAGCCCCTCCGGATGCGTCATCACCGGGTCGAAGTCCTCGCCGAGGAACCCGCAGAGCCGCGCCAGCTCGTCGGCGGGGTCGGCGACGAGCCGCTCGTACTGCAGCTCGTAGTAGGTGTCGGGGCCGAGGCGGTGCGCGAGCCGGCGGCCCTGGTCGATCGTCTCCCGCCAGAGCGAGATGGCGTGGTGGACGTCGCCGTCGTACCAGGGCATCTCCAGCAGCGAGGCGACGCAGTCCCGGCCGTCCCGGACGAGGTGGACGAACTGCGCGTCCGGGAACATCCGCAGCAGCGTGCTCGCGTACCGGGCGTAGCTCGGCCGCTTGTCGCCCCAGCGCGGCTTGCCGTGCAGCCGCGCGTAGGCGCGGAAGACGGTGCCGAGCGCGGAGCCGAGCGTGGGCGGCCCGGCGACGATCTCCTCGATGACCGCGTCGGCGTCCAGGCCGAGGGCGTGCACCTTGGTCGACCGGTCGCCCATGATCCACTCCGCGAGGGCGCGCCTGTTCCTGCTCTCCGCGAGGTCACCGAAGTCGCACCGCCCCGTATAGGCGGGGAGCACGAACTTCGTCTCCCCCGGGATCGCGATGCGCGGGTGCGAGTGGAGCATCAGCCGCAGCAGCGTCGTCCCCGAGCGGGCGCAGCCGAGGACGAAGATCGGGCGGTCGTGACGGGAGGCCGGTCCTGATGGCATGCACCGATGCTGGTGGACGCGCGCATGCCGCGGCCTGCGTTCTTGACGCACCGTGACCGGTCGATGACCGACCCTTGACGGCCGGCCCGGCGCCGCCGGGCCGCACCGCCGACCGTCAGGTGTAGGACTCGCCCAGCGTCTGCCTGACCTGCTTGCGCGCCTCGTGGATGCGGGACTTGACCGTGCCGAGCGGCAGCTTGAGCTGCTCGGCGATCTCCGCGTACTCCAGCTGGGACACGTCCCGCAGGACGAGGGCCTGGATGAGGTCGGGCTTGCGGGCCTCCAGGTCCTCCATGGCGTCGAGGATGTCGACCCGGGACCCGGCGATGACGCTGGTGCGGCGCGGGTCGGGGCGCTGCTGGGGCAGCTCGCCCGCCTGCTCGACCGAGCGCCGCTTCAGCGACCGGTAGGTGGAGCGGGCGGAGTTGGCGACGACCACGTGCAGCCAGGTGCTGAACCGCGACCGGCCCTCGAACCGGTGGATGTTGCGCGCGACCTGGAGCAGTGCGTCCTGGCATGCCTCCTCGGCGTCCTGCCGGCACGGCAGGAACCGCGAACTGTGCCGCAGCACGTCCGGCTCGATCTTGCGGAGGAGCTCGTTGAGCGCGCCCTGGTCGCCCTGGGCGGCCCTCACCGCCAGCTCCTCGGTCCTCTCGTCGAATGCCATGCCGCCTCATTGCTCGTTCGCGGGGTCACCCCGTTTGCTGGGATGATACGGGAGTGTCTTTCCCACCAGCTGTAGGCCGTTACCGAATCGATCGCGTCCTGGGTTCGGGGGCGTTCGCCTCGGTGTGGCTGGGGCACGACGACGCCCTGGAGTCACAGGTCGCCATCAAGGTCCTGAACAGCAATCTGATCGACGATCTGGACGTGCGCAACCGGTTCCTGGAGGAGGCCCGGATCCTGCGCCGCGCCGACTCCGAGCGGCTCGTCCGCGTCCACGACATCGGGGAGCTGCCGGACGGCCGCCCCTACTTCGTCATGTCGTACGCCGACCGGGGGACGCTCGGCGACCGGATGCGCGAGCGGCCACTTCCGGTCAGCGAGGTGGTCGCGCTGGCCGAGCAGATCGCCTACGGCGTCGAGGTGATCAACACGCTCGGGGTGATCCACCGGGACCTCAAGCCGTCCAACGTGCTGTTCCAGTCGACGCCGGACGGCGGCGAGAAGCTGCTCATCGCCGACCTCGGCCTGGCCAAGGCCCTCGCGCACGCGTCGGGGGCGTTCACGCTGCCGGTCGGCACCCCCGGCTACATGTCGCCGGAGCAGGCGCGGTTCGGCGGCGGGCTGGACGTCCGCGCCGACGTGTACGGGCTCGGCGCGCTGACCTATCACATGATCACCGGGCGGGCCCCCGGCCCGGCCCCGGTCAAGTCGCCGCCGAGCGAGCTGCGCGAGGGGCTGCCGCCGGCGTTCGACCAGGTCATCATGCGGGCGCTGGAGGTGGAGCGGGAGAAGCGGTGGCCGACCGCGGAGGCGTTCGCGGAGGCTCTGTCCACGCTGCGTCCGACGACGGCACCTCCGGCGCAACCCGCGCAAGCCGGGCCGCCGGCGCAGCCCGCGCCCGTGCCCGCGCCGCAGGGCCCGCGGATCGACGCGGACGCGACCGTGCAGGACTTCTACCGGGACGGTTCCAAGGCACGTCCCCCGGCGCCCGCCGCCGGCGCGGGGCCGGCGGGCCCGGCCGACATGCAGACCCGGCTCGACCAGCCCATGGAGGACGACGTCCGCACGTCCGAGATGCGCCTTCCGCCGCGCCCTCAGGCCGGTGCGGAGGCGACGATCGTGGACGAGCCGGGCGGACGCGCCGTCCCGTTCGGGCAGCCCGAGGGGCCCACGTCCCCGGACAACGACAATGACCGCACGGTCGCCTACCAGCAGCCGCCGCCGGCGCAAGGCGGCGACAACAAGACGGCGGTCTTCCCGACGCAGCCGCCTCCACAGGGCGGCGGCGCCCCCGGCCAGCCGATGGGCCCGCCTCCGCCCGGCCCCTATGGCGGCCCGCCGCCGCCCACGGGCTTCCAGGCGCCCCCGGTCCAGGGGCAGGGCCAGGGCCAGGGGCCCGGCGGCAAGCAGGGCGGCGGGCTGATGAGCCGGCTCGGCGGCGGCGGCGCCGGCGGGCCCGGCGGCGGCGCGCCCAAGAAGTTCGTCACGCCGCTGATCATCACCGTGGTCGTGCTGGCGGTCGCGCTCGTCGGCGGTCTGACGCTCGGCCTGCTGTTCTCCGGCGGGGACGGCGGGGGCGACAAGGACAAGAAGAAGACGCCCGCCGTTCCGAAGGACTTCGTCGCCGTCTCCGACGCCGCGGGCAAGATCAAGACCGCGGTGCCGAAGGCGTGGCCGAAGGGCCAGGAGCAGACGTGGTCGCCGTCCACCGTCCAGCTGAACGACCCGCAGGCCCGGCCGGTGCTGCGCGCGACCCCGGACAAGGCGGCGTTCCTCGGCAACGGCAAGGGCCCCGGCGTCTTCATCGGCGTCACCACGGACCTGCGCCCCGGCCAGCTGCCGCCGCCGAGCGCGGCCGCCCATCCGCAGTGCACGAAGGCCGCGCCGGAGAACTACACGACGCCGGACGGCGCCCTCAGCGGGACGATCACCCGCTTCACCGCCTGCAAGGTCGGCACGCCGTCGGTCACGGAGATCGGCCTCAAGGACAAGGCCGGCAAGTTCGGCCTGTGGATCAGGGTCAAGGAGACCGACGACCGCGAGGCGACCAAGGACATCCTGGACCACCTGAAGGTCACCGGCCCCTGACCCGGCGCGCCGCCGACCGCCTCTCCACCTCTCGAAACGCGCCCCGCGAGGACCACCTCGCGGGGCGCGTTTCGCATGCGCCGGCACCCGAGGCTTGCGTGCGACATGTTTCCGATATATCGTTAATGCATCGCAACCGATCACTAGTAAAGGAGACCGCGATGCACGAGCACACGATGCGAAGGCGCGACGGCTTCTGGGGACCCCAGGAGCGCGGGCGCCGCGGCGGGCCGTTCGGCCCGTGGGGCGGCCCGGGCTTCGGTCCCGGCGGACCCGGGTTCGGCCCCGGCGGTCCGGGCCCCGGCCATCACGGCCGCGGTGGGCGCGGCCGGCGGACCCGGCGCGGCAACGTCCGGGCGGCCCTGCTCGCCCTGCTCGCCGAGCGCCCCATGCACGGCTACGAGATGATCCAGGAGCTGGACGGCCGCACCGGCGGCGTCTGGCGGCCGAGCCCCGGCTCGGTCTACCCGACCCTCCAGATGCTGGAGGACGAGGGCCTGGTCAGCAGCGAGGAGCAGGGCGGCAAGCGACTGTTCTCCCTCACCGACATCGGCCGCGAGGAGGTGTCGGCGCAGACCACCGCCCCCTGGGACGAGGTCACCGAGGCCGCCGGCGAGAACGTCCTGCGCGGACGCGAAGCCGTCGGCCAGCTGATGGGTGCCCTCCACCAGGTGATGGCGGTCGGCAGCGAGGCGCAGAAGGCGCGCGCGCTGGACGTCGTCAACGACGCCCGCCGCCGCCTCTACGGGATCCTCGCCGACGACCCCGAAGCCGAGTGAACCCGGCGGCGGGTCACCCCGCACAACAGGAACCGCCGCGGCCCATACCGGGCCGCGGCGGTTCCGTGTTCAGTCTCCGCGCGGGAAGGGCGCCCGCTTGGCGAGCTGGTCCGCCATGTAGAGCTGCTTCCACACGTACAGGCCCATGTCGGAGCGCTTGATGCCGCGCTCGACGGGGACGTCCACCGTGGCGCGCACCAGGAACGCCGAGCCCGGCGCCATGTACTTGTCGCCGCCGTCCCCCGACACCAGCGCGGCGCCCGCGAGATGCCGGACGACCTGGCTCTTGGTCGGCGGCGTGCACATGTCCTCGGGGACGCCCGCCTGCGGCATGCACCGGCCGCGCGCGTCCGCCGTGACGAGGTTCCGCCTGACGAACACGTCGCCGGGGAAGTCGAGCAGGACCTGCTTCTGCGTCGGGTTGCTGAGGATGTACTCGATGTAGGCGAACGACGTCCCCGACGGCGGTGAGGACTGCGACGCCGTCTCCACGCCGCCGCTGACCCCGTCCGTCACGGCCGCGATCTTGTACTGGGACCCGTCGGCGGTGCCGACCGTGATCGGCTTCCCGGCGTCGGGCAGCTCGCCGGTGCCGGCCGGGGGCTGCTCCCCGGCGGCCGGGGCCGCGCCCGTCCCGCCGCCGTCGCCCGATCCGGGGGTGAGGATGAGGCCGGCCGTGACCAGCCCGGCCAGCACGAGCACGCCCGCCGCGACGAGCCCGCTGCGGCGCCCCGCCCGGCGGCGCGCCCGCCGCTCGCGCTCCCGCTCCCGCGACCCGAGCCGGACCTGCACGCCGCTCGTCTCGCGCACCCCCATCGGCCCGGTCGTGGACGACCGCTCCGCACGCCGCGAGTAGGGCTCCTGCGCCTCGGGCACCCCGGCCCACTCCGCGTCCCCAGTCCCCTGAACACCTGGCGCACCACCACCAGGCTGCGCACCTCCAACGGGCTGCGCGGTGGGGTTGAGGTCTGCAGGGCGACCGGGCTCCGCGACGGGGCCAGGTTGCGCCGGGCCCGCGGGCTGGGCGGGGCTGGTGGGGTAGGCGGACGATGTGGGCATGTTGAGGGTTTGCGGGAGTCCGCCCGGCTGAGGCAGGACGGGCTCCGGTGGCGCGGCGGGCGGGGGCGTCCCCCAGACGCGCGGGGGCGCCTCGGCGGCGGGCGGCGTCTGGACGATGGGACGGTTCGGCGCGCCCGGTGGGATCGGGGCACCCGGCGGCCGCACGGGCGTGCCCTCCCGTGGCGTGGCCCTGGGGAGGCCGTGGGCGGGCGTGTGCCCGGCTCCGTCCGGACCGCGCGGGACTCCCGGTTCCATGTCCACCGTCAAGCCTCCCCTGTCCTCGCGTGGTCCCCCGTGAACCACGCTTACCGCAGTTCACCCTATTTTGGCCCAATTGGACTTGCGGTCCACGGGCGGCCCCGGAGTCGCGCGAGATGCGACAAAGCCGGTCAGCGCACTTGTCACCTCTCCGACAAGCGCCCGGCCGGGGAAGGGGTCAGGACAGGCCGTCCACCAGACCGCCGAGGAGGTCGACCACGCCGGACGGGCCGTCGACCACCACGTCCGCCCGCTCGGCCAGGGCGGTGACCTCGGCGGAACCGCTGCACACCAGCACGCCGGGCACTCCCTCGCCGCGCAGCTCGTCGACGGCGTCGAACGCGGCGAGGTCGCCGAGGTCGTCGCCGGCGAACAGCACCGCGGACGGGCGGGCGCCGAGGCCGTCGACGAACGAGCGGAGCGCCTTGCCCTTGTCCATGCCGGGCGGGCGCAGTTCGAGGACGAGCCGTCCCGGCTCTACGGTGAGCCCCGTCCGCTCGGCGAGCGCGGCGAGGATGCTCCTCAGCCGTTCGAGCGCGACCTCCGGCTCGGCGCAGCGCCGCGTGTGCACGGCGAGGGCCTGGCCCTTGTCCTCGACGAAGGTCTCGGGCGGTGCGCCCGCCGCGGCGAGAACACCGGGCAGCTTCGCGCGCGCCTCGGCGACTCCCGGCGGCGGCTCCGGCTCGGTCAGCACGCCGGACTCCCAGCGTTCGAGCCCGTACTGGCCGAGGACGACGAGCCCGTCGATGCCCGCGAGGCCGCCGTACTCGACGGCCACCGCCGCGGGCCGGCCGGTGATGATCAGCAGGGCGCCGACCAGCGGGGCCAGCCGGGCCAGCGCGGGGGCGGCGCCGGGATGGGCCCGGGCCGCGGCCGGGTCGGCCACGATCGGCGCCAGCGTGCCGTCGAAGTCGAAGCCGAGCACGGCCCCGGCCGGGTTCGCGCGGATCGCGTCGAGACCGGCGGCGCCGGCGTCCGTCACGGAGCGGGGAGGAGAGTTCACGCCACCCAGTGTGGTCGGCTCAGGGCCTGATGCCGAGTCGGCGCGCGGCGCGGCTGCGCTGCCGCTGCGACCGCATCCGGCGCAGGCGCTTGACGAGCATGGGGTCGCACTCCAGCGCCTCGGGCCGGTCGATCAGGATGTTCAGGAGCTGGTAGTACCGCGTCGCCGACATGTCGAACAGCTCGCGGATGGCCTGCTCCTTGGCGCCG
The DNA here is from genome assembly GCF_040677125.1 of Actinomadura sp. NPDC049382. NCBI lineage: Bacteria > Bacillati > Actinomycetota > Actinomycetes > Streptosporangiales > Thermomonosporaceae > Actinomadura > Actinomadura sp. NPDC049382. The sequence goes on along the minus strand of NZ_JBFARO010000012.1, from coordinate 115,970 downwards.
GCGTACTTCCACCACTGCCGCTCGAAGGCGAGGATCCGCCGTTCGCGGTCGGAGAGGCGGTCGGTGGGGAAGGCGGCGGCGTCCGGCCCGCCCTCCTCGTCGTCGAGCGCGCCGTCGAGGGCGGCGTCGTCGGTCAGTGGTCGCGGGGGTCGGCCATCGTCCATGCTTCCGTCCTGTGGGGGGACGTCACCGCGGGGGTCACCGGGGGCGTTCGCCGCTCGCATCAGGTCCCCTCTGTGGTTACTGATCCCGGGTCGTCCGGGTTCGGGCGGGTGCCATGCTACGCGTCCGAGCCGACAAGTTCCGGTGGTTCAGCGCGAACGGGGCCGGTGGTTCAGTGCATCACATCCCGCTTCACCTGCGGCTCTTTCGCACCGTGTGTCTCAGGGGGAACACCTGTCTCGCGGACCCCAATCATATGCAGACTACATACGTTAGAGTGGGGAGTTCCGCAACGTCCGGCGTCCGACTCGCGAACGGAGACCTGCATGGCGACGGAGACCCCCGCCACGGGACGGCCCGCCGAGCCGGACGCGCCGGTGCCGCCCGAGTCGTCGCCTGAGTCGTCGGGGGCGCCGCCGGACACGATGCCGGACGAGCAGCCTCCGGACCCCGTGCTCGCCGATGTCGCGATGGCGCTGTTCCACCTGCGGCGCGTGTGGGCCAAGCCCGACCTCATGCGGCGCATCCGCGCCCAGACCTCCGCCTGCGCGGACGGACGGCCGCTGCAGCTGTCCAACCTCATGGTGGTGAACGCCGTCGCCGCCCTCACCGCCGCCGCCCGCCCGGAGTGCGCGGGCGGCCGGCCCGGCGAGGTGACGGTCGGCGCCGTCGCGGAGCGGCTGGAGATCGACCCGTCCACCGCGAGCCGGCTGGTCGGGCACGCCATCGACGCCGGGCTGGTGACGCGGCGCCCGTCCCCCGTCGACGCGCGCCGCGCCAACCTCGGGCTGACCGAGGCCGGGCTGCGCGTCAAGCGGGTCGCCGACCGGTCCCGCCGCGCCTACCTCGACGCGCTGATGGCGGGCTGGACGGCGGGCGAGCGCGCCGAGTTCGCCCGGCTGCTCACCCGCTTCGCCGACGCCGCCGCCCGCGCCCCGGAGTACTCCGACGGCATCGGCCGGATCTTCGAAGAGGCCGCCGCCGACTGAGGCACCCCACAAAGCCGCCGCCGACCGGGCCGCGGCCCCTGCCGCGGTCGGCCGGCGGCGCCGCCGCGCCGGGCGGCGGTCAATCGGAGTTGTGCAGCGCGGACGTGCGCCTGAGGTACTCGTCCTCGTCGATCTCCCCGCGGGCGAACCGCTCGGCCAGCACCGAGCGCGCCTTCGCGAGCGGGTCGGGCGCCGCGGTCGAGGCGCTCCCGCCGCCGGTGCGGCGGCGGATCAGGTAGAACACGGCCCCCAGGACGGCGAGCCAGAACAGCCCGAACGTGATCGGGAAGACCGGCCAGAAGGCGGGCGCGTCCCCGTCCTGCCAGCCGCCCGGGTGCATCGCCGCGACCTGCGCCGCCTGTGCCGCCAGTGTCGTCATCATGGTTCATCGACCCTTCCTGTGTGCGGATACGTCGATGCTCGGCGAGGGGTCCGGGGTGCCGCATCGGCCCGCCGGAGACACCCGGGCTACGCCCGCCGGAGTACCGCGATCACCACCAGGGGGGCCGGTAGTCCTCGTCCTCGGCGGGACGGGCGTGCCGCGAGCCCCGGCCGTGCGGGCCGTCGTCCTCCGCGGCCGCGGGCGGGCCGAACGGGCCGCCGTCCGCCGGCTCCTCGTCCACGGGAGGTACGGGCGGCGGGAGGACGTCGTCGGGCGGCTCCGGGGATACCGCGGCGGGCGGAGCGGGCGCCTCCTGCTCCGGCTCCGGCGCCGTGAGCGGGCCGAGGGCGCCGCGCCGGAACTCCTCCCAGTCGGCGTCGTCAAGGGCCTGGGCGTCCGGGACGGAGCCGTTCAGGTCGATGCCGTTCGGGTCGGTGCCGTTCAGGTCGGCCCTGTCCAATCCGGCAGCGTCCAACTCGGCGGCGTCCAGTTCGGCGCCGTCCAGCTCGATGCCGTTCAGGTCGGCGGCGTTCTGGTCGGCACCGTGGCGGCCCCCGGCGTGCCGTCCGTTGCCCCCGGCGCTGCCGTTCAGCAGGTCGTGCCCGTTGGTGCCGGACGCGAACTCGCCGGGCACGAACGGGCGCATCTCGTGCCGCATGATCGGCGGCTGCTTCGGCTCGATGGGCGGCGGAAGCGGCATGCCGCCGTGATCGGCACGCGGGCCGGGGGCGGGGCCTGGGCCGGGGCCGGGGCCGGGCGCCGCGTGCCCGTCCCGGTAGTCGTCCTCGCGCTCGTCCCAGGAGATGCCGAGCCGCGGCGGGATCTCCGGTGCCAGGGGCGGGCCGCGGTACGCCTCCGTGTTCTGCCAGAGCGGCACGTTGACCGGGGCGAACCCGGGGTCGGCGGCGTCCGGCCCGGCCGAGACCGGCGCGGCGGCCGGGACGGGGGCGGGCTCGCGCGGCGCGGCGGGCGCGGACGGCAGGCCGTAGTCGGGGACGGCGTCGGTCTCCTCGGCGTCCTCCTCCGGGCGGCGCCGCTGCCGCCAGCCGAGCACGAGCCCGACGGCGACGAGCAGCCCCCCGCCGCCGAGGACGAGCGGGAGCAGGACGCCAGCGTCCCGCGCCGGGGACTCCGCGACCGGGGCCGGGCTGGGCGCGGCGGGCGGCGGCGTCTCCACCGGCCCGCTGGAGGTCTTGTTGATGTTGTGCGCGGCGACCAGCGCGCGCACCGCGTCGACCGTCCCGCGGCAGGTGGGCGAGCCGGTCGGATGGCCGGCGCGGGCCGGGGAGCCCTGGATCAGCGCCTGCCGGACCTCGGCCGGGGACAGCTTCGGGTAGCGGGACCGGATGAGCGCCGCGATCCCGGCGACCATCGCCGACGACGCGCTCGTGCCCGTCCCGACGACGTAGCCGTTGCTGGAGTCGGCGCTGACGATGTCGACGCCCGGCGCGCACACGGCGGCGTGGGAGCGGCGGTTGCTGTCCTTCCACAGGCGCAGCCGCCGGTCGAGCGCGCCGACGGCGATCACGCCCGGGTAGGCGGCGGGGAAGTTCTTGCGGTTGGCGCCCGAGCCGTCGTTGCCGGCGGAGGCGATCAGCACGACGCCCTTGGAGAGCGCGTACTTGATCGCGCTCTCCTGGGACTTGGTGCCGTTGTAGAACTGGCGCCCGCCGCCGAGCGACATGTTGATGATGCCGGCGCCGTGGTCGACGGCGTAGCGGATGCCCTGGGCGACGGCGTCGTGCTCGCCGGTGCCGGACTGGGGCCCGTTGTCGCGGCGCAGCGGGTCGTCGTTCTCCAGCGTGACGCGCACGGACAGGATCTGGCTGAGCGGCGCGACGCCCATCATGCCCTGCTCCAGCCCGGGGCCGTGCCCGTGGCCGGCGATGATGCTGGCCATCGACGTCCCGTGCAGGCCCCAGTAGCGGCTGCCGGGGTTCCGGACGCCGCCGGTGAGGTCGGGGCCGCTGATGACGCGGCCGCTGAGGTCGGGGTGGCCGCCGTCGACGCCGGTGTCGAGGACGGCGACGGTGACGCCGCGTCCCTTGGAGTACTTCCACGCCTTCTGGGTGCGCAGGACCTTCAGATGCCACTCGCGCGAGCGGATCGTGTCGGTCGGCGCGCCGACGAGGGCCCCGGCCGCCGCCCCCGCGGCCGCGCCGCGGGCGGCGCGCTGCCCGGCCTCCCGCTCGTCACCGGAGACCATCGCCACCGGCACGGCCACGGCCGCGCCGAGGGTGAGGACGGTGAGGGCCGCGGTCGCCCGGGCACCGAGCCGGTGCGGGGACAGGGCCGGTCGGGTACGCCCCGGACGGCGTCGACCGGCTTCGGACACGCCGCCGCACCTCCCTCCGGCACACCGCCGCGCTCCACGGCGGCTGACATTCTGCCACGCGAACCGGGCCCCGCCCGGGCACTCGGCACATTGAACCCCCGGCCCGGACGGTGCGGCCGCGCACTGCGGCCCCCCGTCCCGCCAGGCGTCCCATACTGATCGGTAACGGGAGGGCGGAACGGAATGTTAACCCGCCCGCACCCTCGGACGGCAGTGCCCGCGCCGGTACGGGCCCCTCGCCATGACCAACCGGTCACCGGCGCGCGGCCGCCGTCAGTGCGCGCCCGCCCCCGTGAGCGCGCGGACCGTCAGGTCGTCGTAGCGTTCGGTGTCGGCCTCGTCCCGTCCGAGCAGGGTCCCGGCGACCGCGCACAGGAACCCGATCGGGATCGAGACCAGGCCGGGGTTCTCCAGGGGGAACAGGTGGAAGTCGACGCCCGCCGGGAGCAGCGACAGGCTCTGCCCCGTCGCCGGGTCGGTCTTCCCGGACACCACGGGCGACAGGACCACCAGCACCAGCGAGGCGGTCAGCCCGCCGTAGATGCCGGCGACGACCCCGGCCGCGTTGAACCGCCGCCAGAACAGCGACAGCACGATCACCGGGACGTTCGCCGCCGCCGCGATCGCGAACGCCAGCGCGACCAGGAACGCCACGTTCAAGTTCCGGGCCGCCACCGCGAGGACGATCGCCAGCGCGCCGACCAGCAGCGCCGCGAACCGCGCGACCGCCACCTCCTGCGACTCGCGCGGCCGGCCGAGCATCAGCACCTGGCCGAAGTAGTCGTGCGCGAGCGACGTCGACGACGCCAGCACCAGCCCCGACACGACCGCGAGGATCGTCGCGAACGCCACCGCGCCGATGAACGCCAGCAGCACCTCCCCGCCGGCCCGGCCGCCGACGTGCTCCCCCACGGCCTGCGCGAGTTGCGGCACGGCGGTGTTGCCGGACGGGTCCTGCGCGACGATCGCCTCCCGTCCGACGAGTGCCGCCGCACCGAAGCCGAGCGCGGGCGTCATCAGGTGGAAGGCGCCGACGAGGCCGATCGCCCAGGTCACCGACTTCCGGGCGGAGCGCCCGTCCGGGACGGTGAAGAACCGGCCGAGGATGTGCGGTAGGCCGGCGGTGCCGAGCACGAGCGCCAGCGCCAGGCTGATGAAGTCCAGCTTGTTCACGATCGTCTGGTACGCGTCGCCGGGGACGTCCTGCCCGAACCGCAGGCCCGGCCGCAGGAACTCCTCACCGCGCCCGCTGGCGTCGGCGGCCGACCCGAGCAGCGCGCCGGGGTCGAACCCGAACCTGCCGAGCACGAGCACGGTCAGCACGACCGCCCCCGCCAGCAGCAGCGCGGACTTGATGATCTGCACCCAGGTGGTCGCCTTCATTCCGCCGCACGCCACATAGAAGATCATCAGTGCGCCGACCGCGACGATCGTGACCGTCTTCGCCGTGCCGGCGTCCATACCGAGGAACCGCTCGCCCCGGTGGATGCCGAGCAGCAGCGACACCAGCGCCCCCGCGCCGACCATCTGCGCGAGCAGGTAGAACACCGACACGGTCACGGTGGACACGGCCGCGGCCCGGCGCACCGGCGCCTGCCGCCGCACCCGCCGCGCCAGGACGTCCCCCATCGTGAACCGGCCCGCGTTGCGCAGCATCTCGGCCAGCAGCAGCGCGAGCAGCCACGCCACCATGAACCCGACGGAGAACAGGAAGCCGTCGTAGCCGTTCAGCGCGATGATCCCGGCGATGCCGAGGAAGGACGCCGCCGACATGTAGTCGCCCGCGAGCGCGATGCCGTTCTGCGCGCTCGAGAACGTCCGGCCGCCCGCGTAGAAGTCGTCGGCGCCCCGGGTCCGCGCCCGCGCCCACAGCGTGATGCCGAGGGTGATCAGGACGAAGGCGACGAACAGCCCGAACGTCAGTGACCGTCCGGTCACCGCAGCTCACCGGCCAGCGGGTCCAGCCGCCGCCGCGCATAGGCGGCGTACCCGAAGGCGAGCGCGAACGTCGAGGCGAACTGCAGCAGGCCGAGCAGCAGCGCGACGTTGACGTGCCCGGCGACCGGCCGCGCCATGAAGTCCCGAGCGAACGCTGCCAACCCGACATAGACGAAGTACCACCCGAGGAACGTGCCGGCGACCACCGCCGCGGCCCGCCGGAACCGCCTCCTGAGCAGCCGGAACCGCTCGTACTCCGCCACGGGCGCGAGCCCACCCACCATTTTGGCCCCCCTGACCGAACGTGACTCTTCGCATCGATTCGAGTGCACTATGAGAGCGAAGATTCATGTCCGACGACTCACGTTTGGCGAGCCTTTGGGAAGACCCTTGCCCGCCCACGCCGCCCGCCCCGGCGCTACTCCGCCTCGACCTTGACGACGCTGAGCACCTCGCTGTGGAACCGGTCCACGGCGGCGTCGACGCTCCGCACGAAGCCCGTCTCGTCGGTCCCCCGCTTGGTGCCCATGCCGGTCGGCAGGGTCAGCCGGAACGCGGTCAGATCACCCGAGCCCGGCACGAGCAAGCCGGGTTCGTTCCGGAGGTTCTTGAGCAGGTCGCACGGCCCTTCACCGCGTCCGTCCGGCAGCGCCTCCACGCGCAGTTCCGGTGGCGCGTCCGACAGTTGCCGCAGCAGCCACTGCACACGAGTGAGCGCGCGCGCCCGTACCGCCGCCGGAATCTCCACGCTCGTCTCGATCCGCCCGGTCCGCAGGTCGGCCTCGACGCGGACCGGCCCGCCCGCGTCCGGAATCCGCAACTCGGCGTCCATCCGCCCGGACTCCACCAGGGACGCCGCGATCGCCGCCCGCCGGGTGGCCGCACCGGACCGCCTGCGGCGCGCCATCGGCGCCACGTTCAGCCCGGTCTCCCCACCGAGCCGCAGGCACAGCTGCCGGACGAGCCGCTCCCAGCTCTCGGCCACCCGCTCCGCGTGCCGGTCGCCGGGCCGCAGCGTGCCCGCCGCGATCGCGTCGCGCAGCGGCACCCACGACGGCCCCATGTCCCGGAAGCCCTGGCATCCCGCACCGTCATGGCGCAGGTAGTGCAGCAGCTCGCCGAGCATCCACGCGTGGACGGAACTGGCGACCCCGTGGTGGTGGCAGAGCATGTGCGCCTCGTGCGCGACCTCCGCCCAGGACAGATGCCGCAGCGCGGTCTTGCGAAGCCGCCGCTTGTCGACCGTGAGGGGGTGCTCATCGTCGAGCGCCAGGTCGTTCGACAACGTGATGACGGCTTCGTAGCCGTTCCTGGCCGCGACCTCCAAGTAGGCCTCGACCTGGTCCGCCTTGAGCGGGCTGCCGCCGGTCTTCGTCTCGATCAGGGCCGTCCAGATCCGGCCCGCCCGCGCGACCCGGACCACCCCGTCCGGACGGACCTTGGTGTCGCCGTGCTTGAACGGCGTCTCGACGAACGTCTGCAGGGTGCCCGCAGGGGCGCCGAACCGGGCGGTGAGCCGCCGCCCGAACTCGGGCACCTGCGTCATCACGGCCAGCAGCGTCGAGGTGGCCCGCACCTCGCGCTCGTGCTCGCTGCGCAGGCCCGCGACCGAGAACAGGCGTGCGCTCTGCCATGACGGATGGTCGGCGAGGTCCACCTTGGCGGCCTTCGGCAGCGTGCTGCGCTTCTTCGCCGTCCGGACGCGCCGCCGCGGGGCGGTCCGGGCGTCCGGCACGCCGTGGGGCGCCGGCGCCGCGGCATCGGGCTCGGGCTCGGCGGCGGGCGTCTTCTCCGCGGGCTCGACAGGCTGCTCGGGACGCTCCTCGTCCTCGCGGTCGTCCACGGCGATGCCGAAGTCACCGGCCAGGCCCGCGAGGCCCGTCGCGTAGCCCTGGCCGACCGCCCGGAACTTCCAGCCGCCGCCACGCCGGTACAGCTCGCCGAAGACGAAGGCGGTCTCCGCCGTGGCGTCGGTGATGTCGAACCCCAGCAGGGCGGCGCCGGAGCTGTCGTAGAGCGTGAGGCCGAGGTCGTCCAGATCGCCGAACGTGGCCCCGGCGTACCGGCTCGCCGTCACGACGACGCGCTCCACGTCCGCCGGGAGGGACGCGAGGTCCAGCATGATGCGGTCCTCGCTGCCGCCGCCGGTGGGCGTCTTGCCCAGGAGCTGGACCGAGCCGTCCGGGGTGGCCGGCTGGTTGTAGAAGACGAAGTCGGCGTCGTCGCGGACCTTGCCGGACGGCCCGAGCAGCAGCGCGGCCACGTCGGCCTCCCCGCCGCCCGCCGCCGCGCCGCCGGACGGGTCGGACCACCGCAACGCCACGGTGACCGGGCCCGCCGCCTCGGTCAGGCTCGCCAGCTCGGCATTGGCCCCTTTGCGCATCTGCTGCACCGCGCCACTCCCCGCGTCGACCGGATGTGCGTCGTCGGCCACCGCGGGCACCGCCGCGGCCGGGAGCGGGCCTGTTCCGAGGATCGCACCGGTGCGGTGGCCGGTTCACGGGGTCGGGCGGATATGGCGGACTCCGGCCACGGAAAGTAAAGCCGCTGACACGGGGCGGCAGGCGGTGTTAGCCGGAGTGCGGGGCGGGTCAGCGGGGGATGCGGCGGTGGTGGCGGCGGGCGCGGAGGGCGGCGACCGCGGCGACGCCGAGGACCGCGAGGCCGACCTGGAAGGCGAGTTCGATCCAGTCGATGCCGGACGTCGTCGCCACGCCGACCCGCTGCGCGATCGCGGTGCCGACGATCGCGGCGACGATGCCGACGAGCACGGTCAGCAGGACCCCGATGGGCTGGCGGCCGGGCAGCAGCAGCCGGCCCAGCGCGCCGATGATCGCCCCGATGATGATCGCGCTGATGATGCCTGTGATGTTCATGCCGTCCCTGTGCCCACTGCGGACGGGCTCTCACCTGGCCTGATCGTCGCCCATCGAGCCCAGGTCGGCGAAGGTCAGGGCCGGGCCGGCGAGGCCGGACGGGGGGCCGGGCGCGGCGCGCAGGCCGTCGATGATCACGTCGAGGTGGCGGTGCGCGAGGTCGTCGGCGACGTTCCGGGGCAGCGGGCCGGGCATCGGGCGGGAGAGCCGGACGAGCAGCATCCCGACGTCGCCGTGGGTGACGTCCGGGCGCAGGTCGCCGTCGCGCTGCGCCGTGGCGACGAGGTCCTGCATGACGGCGACGCCGTCGGCGCGGACGGCGGCGATGTCCTCGTCGTCGAACGGGATCTCCTCCAGGAGGACGGGGAAGACGGCGCCGATGCGGATGTCCAGGACGCGGTGCAGGTAGCGGACGAGGGCGGCGAAGGCGGTCGGCTCCTCGTCCCGCGCGCGCTTGGCCTCTTCGGTGCTGCGCTCTAGGGCGTCCAGGGCGACGGCCCTGGTCAGGGCCTGCCGGTCGGGGAAGCGGCGGTAGAGCGTCGCGATGCCGGTGCCCGCGCGCTTCGAGATCTCCTCCAGGGGTGCGCCCGGGCCTTGCTCGACGAAGACCTCGGCGGCCGCGGCGAGGATCCGCCTGCGGTTGTCGCGCGCGTCGGCCCGCAGCGGGCGCTCCTTCTGCTTCTGCCCCATGGGTTTGAGCGTAGCAAGCATGTGGAGGGAGTTCCTCCAATTCCCAGGTAGTCACGATTATTGACTATCAAGAAGAGTGACTATAGCGTCGGCGGGGTCGGGCACCGAGAACGTCCGGAAGTAAGTGGAGACAAATCCTCCGGTCGGTGTTACGGTGCAAATAAGTGGAGAAAAAACCTCCGGAAGGATCGAGATCATGAACATCACCGCCCTCCCCCGCCGGACCGGACCGCTGACCGTCGACGCCACCGGGCCCGCGGACGTGCGCGCCGCTGTCCTCGCGTCCCGCGAGCGGGGCCTGCCGCTGACCGTCCAGGCCACCGGGCACGGCACGCTCGTCCCGACGGACGAGGGGATGCTGCTGAGGACGTCCCGCATGGCCGGCGTGCTCGTCGACCCGGCCCGCCGCGTCGCCCGCGCCGGGGCCGGCGCCCGCTGGAGCGACGTCATCGCCGCCGCCGCGCCGCTCGGACTCGCCCCGCTGTCCGGTTCGCACGCGTCCGTCGGCGTCACCGGCTACACGCTCGGCGGCGGCGTCGGCCCGCTGTCCCGCCGCTACGGGTTCGCCGCCGACCACCTGCTGCGCGCCCGGATCGTCACCGCCGACGGCCGGTACCTGACCGCCGACGCCGACCGCCACCCGGAGCTGTTCTGGGCGCTGCGGGGCGGCGGCGGCAACTTCGGTGTGGTCACGTCGCTGGAGTTCCGCCTCCACCCGGTCTCGACGGTGTTCGCGGGGGCCGCGCTGTTCCCCGCCGAGCGCGCCACTGACGTGCTCACCCGGTTCCGGGACGAGGCGGACACCCGCCCCGACGAACTGACGGTGTCGGTCGCCCTGGCCGACCACGACGTGCACGGCCGGGTCGTCGTGCTGCGCGGGGCCTACGCCGGTTCCGCCGAGGACGGCGCGCGCGCGTTGCGCTCACTACGCGAGGCAGGCGGCCAGGCCCTGCACGACGACTTCCGCACGATGCCCTACGCCGAGACCGAGTCGCTCGGCGGCACCGCACCCCACCACTTCCACCTGCACGCCGACCTCCCCGACGCCTTGATCGCCGCGATCGCCGCCTCCCGCGCCGCCGGCATCGAGGTGCGGCACTGGGGCGGCGCGATGGCCCGTCCCGCGCCGGACGCGGGCCCGGTCGGGCACCGGGACGTCCCGTTCTCGCTCACCGTCGACGGCACCGCCGACGACGACGCGGCGCTCGCGCCGTTCTCGACCGGCGGCTCGTTCCTGAACTTCCTGCACGACACGTCCCGGACGGCGACCGCCTACACGCCCGGCGACCTGCGGCGGCTGCGCGAGGTCAAGCGCGCCTACGACCCGCAGAACGTGTTCCACCGCAACCACAACATCCGGCCCGCCTGACCGCCCGGCCCGTCTGAAATGCGAGGAAACCGCCATGACCGCAACGCACACCGCACACGCACCCGCCCCCGACTCCGCGCAGAAGCTCGACCGGGGCCTCGTCGCGCTCGGCATCGCGGTGGTGCTCGGCGCCATCATGTCGATCATCGACGCGACCGCCGTCAACGTCGCCACCCGCACGCTCGCCGCAGACTTCGGGGCGCCGCTCACGTCCGTCCAGTGGGTCCTGACCGGCTACATGCTCGGCCTTGCCGCCGTCATCCCGGCCACCGGCTGGGCCACCGACCGGTTCGGGGCCCGCCGCGTCTGGATCGCCGCGCTGCTGCTGTTCCTCGCCGGCTCCACGCTGTCCGGGCTCGCCTGGTCGCTGCCCGCGCTGATCGGCTTCCGGATCGTGCAGGGCGTCGGCGGCGGCATGATCATCCCGGTCGCGCAGACCGTCCTCGCGCAGGCCGCGGGCCCCGCCCGGATGGGACGCGTGATGGGCTTCATCGGCCTGCCCATGCTGCTCGGCTCCGTCGCGGGCCCGATCGTCGGCGGGCTGATCCTCTCGTCCGCCGGCTGGCGCTGGATCTTCCTCGCCAACCTGCCGCTCGGCGCCGTCGCGGTCGTCGCCGCGCTGCGCCTGCTGCCCCGCTCGACACCGCGGCCCGCCTCGCTGGACGTGCGCGGCCTGCTCCTGCTGTGCGGCGGCGTGGCCCTGTTCACCTACGGCACCACCGAGGCGGGACGTCCCGGCGGGCTCGGCGAACCGCGCACCTGGGCGATCGCCGGCATCGCCGCCGCGCTGATCGCGCTGTACGTCCGGCACGCGCGCCGCCGCCCCGCGCTGATCGAAATCGCGCTGTTCCGGCACCGCGGCTTCACCGCCGCCGCGGTGACCAACGTCGTCGTCGCCGTCGCGCTGTTCGGCGTCCTCGTCCTGCTGCCGCTGTACTGGCAGGTCGTGCGCGGCCACGGCCCGCTCGCCACCGGCCTCCTGCTGGCGCCGCAGGCGCTCGGCGCCGCCGTCGCCATGCCCCTCGCCGGACGGATCACCGACCGGCTCGGCGCCGGCGTCGTCGTCCCCGCAGGCATCGTCCTCGGCCTGATCGGCACGGCCGCCTACACCCAGCTCGGCGCGGACACCCCGGTGGCCGTCCTGGCCGCCGCCCTGTTCGTGCTCGGCCTCGGCCTCGGCGCGACGATCATGCCGTCGATGGCGGCGGCCTACCAGTCGATGCCGCCGCACCTCATCCCGCGGGCGACCAGCGCCATCAACACCCTCCAGCGGATGGGCGCGTCCGTCGGGACGACGGTGCTCGCCGTGGTCCTGCAACGCGAGATCAGCGCCCGGACGCCCGGTCTCGCCGCCCTCGGCCCGCTGCCCGACGCGACTCGCGAGGCCGTGGCGCCCGAACTGGCGGCCGCTTTCGGCCACGCCTTCTGGATCGCGCTGGGCATCGCCGTCCTGGCCCTGGTGCCGGCGCTGCTGCTGCCCCGCACGAAATCCTGACCGGCCGGGGGTCCCGGGTCCCGCGCGGACCCGGGATCACCTGCGCGAGACCCGCATGGGGACCACCCCGGCCGGACGGTACGTGATCTCCGCGCGCGCCCGCACGTTCACGCCCGGCACCAGGTCCAGCCGGTGGGTGCGGCTGATGGCGGCCAGCACCAGCGTCGCCTCCAGCATCGCGAACCCGGCCCCGACGCAGATGCGCCTGCCGCCGCCGAACGGCAGGTAGGCGTACCGGGGGCGCTGCTGCTCCCCCATGAACCGCTCCGGCTGGAAGCCCTCCGGGTTCGGCCACACGTCCACGTTCCGGTGCACCAGGTACGGCGGGACGGCGATGGTCGACCCGGCCGGGATCCGCACCCCGGCGACCACGTCGTCCTCGACCGCGTCGCGCTCGATCGTCCAGGCCGGCGGGTACAGGCGCATCGCCTCCGAGATGACGGCCTTCGTCCACGGCAGCTGATCGGCGTCGTCGGCCTTCGGCTCCCTGCCGCCGAGGACGTCGTCGACCTCCGCCTCCAGCCGGTCCCTGGCGGCCGGGTAGCGCGACAGCAGCATCAGCGTCCACGCCAGCGCGGCCGCGGTGGTCTCGTGCCCGGCCAGCAGAAGCGTCAGGACCTCGTCGCGGAGCTCCTCGGCGCCGAGTTCGCCGCGCTCCTTGAGCAGGACCAGCATCTCGCCGCCGTCCGGCCCCTCGACGACCCGCTGCACCATGCCGTCCAGGTAGTCGAGCGCGCCGCCGAGCCCCGGTACCCGCCGGTAGATCTCCCGCTTGGCCAGTCCGCCCGGCAGGAACGTCCCGACGACGGCGCCGCGCTGCAGCGCCTCCAGCGCCCGCCCGACGCGCGGCGCCTCACCGGCGAGCGCGCTGCCGAAGAGCGCCCGCCCCACGATGTCCAGGGTGAGTTTGCGCAGCTCGCCCGCCGCGTCGAGCGTCACCCCGTCCGGCCACCGCTCGACGCCCGCGACGGCCGTCTCCACCATCTGCGTCCCGAACCCGACGACGTGCCGCTGGGAGAACACCGGTTGCATCAGCCGCCGGTGCCGCCGCCAGATGTCGCCCTCACTGGTCAGCAGCCCGTCCCCGAGGACGGCCCGCAGCGGCCGATACGTGAACGCCTTCACATAGTTGTCCTGGTTGGCCACCAGCACCCGCTCGGCGTGCTCGGGCCGCGACAGCAGGTAGAACGCCCGCCGCGGCCCGAACGGCACGCGCACCGCGTCCCCGTACCGCCGGGCGAGCCCCCGGTACGTGTCCAGCGGATCCCGGGCCATCCGCCCCCACCAGCGCGCCGCCTCAAGGTTCCCGGGCCCCATGACGTCCATACCCCCACCGTAAAACCGGCGCCTGCCTCCGGCCACTCCGCCTGCTCTAGGGGCGCAGGCGGTAGCCGGTGCCGCGCACCGTCTCGAACCGGTCGGCGCCCAGCTTGCGGCGCAGGTAGCGGACGTAGACGTCCACGACGTTGGAGCCGGGGTCGAAATCGAAGCCCCACACGTGCGCGAGCAACTGCTCCCGCGTCAGCACCTGGTCGGGGTTGCGGCAGAACATCTCGGCGAGGGCGAACTCTCGGGAGGTCAGCTCGGCCGTCCGTCCGGGCACGTGGGCGCGGCGTGTCCGCAGGTCAAGGGACAGGTCGCCGACACGCAGCAGCGTCGGCTCGGGGATCCGGTCGGCGCGGAGCCGCAGCCGCACCCGCGCAAGTAGCTCCTCGAACGCGAACGGCTTCGCGATGTAGTCGTCGGCGCCGCCCTCCAGGCCCGCGACGGTATCGGCCACGCCGTCGCGGGCGGTCAGGATGATGACGGGCAGCCCGACGCGCTCCTCGCGGAGCCGGCGCAGCACGGTGAACCCGTCCCGCAGCGGCAGCCCGATGTCGAGGATCATCAGGTCGTACGCGCCGCCCCGCGCCTGCTCGTAGGCGGCGACGCCATCCGCTGCCACGGCGGTGCCGAAACCCGCCGCGCCCAGGCCCTTCTCCAGGAACGAGGTGATGCGCGGCTCATCCTCGGCGATCAGGATCCGGCTCATGCGTCCTCCCTCTCGTGCCCGTCACCCGCGAGAACCTCCACAGAACCCTCCCTAACCGGACGCAACGGCAGCTCCAGGACGAAGCAGGCGCCCCCGCCGACCGGGTGCTCGACCCGGGCACGCCCGCCGTGCGCCCGCGCGATCGACGCCACGATCGCCAGGCCGAGCCCGGCCCCGTCCGTCGGCCGCGGCCCCTCCCCCGCCCGGACGAACCGGTCGAAGATGCGGACGGCGTCCGCCTCGTCCACCCCGGGCCCGGCATCGCGCACCCACAGCACCGCCATGGACCCGCGCACCGTCGAACCGATCTCGATGACGTCGTCCTCTCCGGTGTGCCGGACCGCGTTCGCCGCCAGCTGCATGAGCGCCTGCGTGAGCCGCTGCCGGTCGGCGACCGTCCGCACCTCCGCCACACCGCCCACCCGCCACCGGCGCGGCGCCATCCCGCGCGCCTTGGCGACCGTCTCGACCGTGAGATCGGCGAGGTCCGTCACGTCCGGCGCGAGGAAGTCGGGGCGCTCCGCCTTCGCCAGCACCAGCAGGTCGTCCACGATGCGGCCCATCCGGTCGAGCTCGTCGAGGAGCAGCGCCCGCGTCTCCGCCCGCCCGGCCGGATCGTCGTCCATCAGCTCCAGATGCCCGCGGATCACCGTGAGCGGCGTCCGCAGCTCGTGCCCGGCGTCGTCGACGAACCGGCGCTGCGTCGCGAACGCCGCCTCCAGCCGGTCGAGCATCACGTTGAACGTCGCGGCCAGCGCGGCGACGTCGTCATTGCCGCGCACCTCCAGCCGCCGCGTCAGATCCGACCCGCTGATCCGCTCCGCCGCCTGCCGCACCAGCCGGACCGGCGCCAGCACCCGCCCCGCGACCAGCCACCCCGCCGCCCCGGCCACCGCGAGCGCGCAGAACGCGGTGATCCCGAGCACCCGGGTCGCCTCCACCACCTCGTCCCGCTGCCGGTCGCGGAACTCGACCACGACCAGGGCTCCCCGCGCCGGATCACCCGCCACCCGCACCGGCACGACCGCGTACCGGACGCGTCCCGCCGAACTGTCGGCCCACCCGTGAGCGGGACGCTCTGCCCGGGCGACCCGCGCGACGAACGCCGCGTCACGATCCAGCCGCGCGGGCGGCGGATACGGGCTGCGCCGGTCGGCGCGGCCGTCGACGACCGTGAAGAACGTCTCCTCCTCGTCCGGGAGGTTCTGGGCGAGGTAGGCGGTCAGCAGCGTCCGGACGTCCCGCGCCTCAACACCGCCCTGGGCGTACTCACGCAGCTTCGCGGCCTCATGCCCCAACTCCTCGTTGACCCGCTCGTCCAGCCGGGCCGACTGCACCGACCAGGTAACGAACACCGACCCGCCCAGGGCCAGCGTGACCAGCAACAGCATCCACCCGACGATGCGGGCGCGCGCGCTGACGCCATGCGTCCCGGCCTCAGTCGTCGTCGGCATCGTCGTCATCGTCGTCGCTGTCCGGCGGACGCGGCGGCGCGACGGGCCGCACCGTCCGCTCCGGCGACGGCCGCGCCGACCTGGACACCGTGGGACCGCTGGACGCGGGCGACACCCGCACGGTGTCGCCGAGCCGTGGCGGTGCACTCGTCTGCGCGTGGGCGAACGCAGCGGCAAGACCTAACGTGACGAGGGCCGCCGCGCCCGCACCGGCGATCGCCGCTCGGGTGGCCATCCGCCCACTATCCCCCCGAGCCCGCGCCCAGGCGACGCGTCGCGGATGAGAACCCTCTCATGAGAACGCCCTAACAGTGCCCTCACCGCGGCCTCATCCCCCCGCGCCAGCCTGACCTCATGCGCGACGACATCCTGTACGGCCTCACCGCGGACCTACTGGCGATCGGGGTGCTGGCGCACCTGATCTACTTCAGGCGCCACCGCAGGCGCGACCTGCAACTCGCCTACATCGCCGTCAACGCCGGCGTCTTCACGGTCGTGTCACTCCTCCTGGTCCAACGAGCGGACCTGGCCATCGGCTTCGGCCTGTTCGGGGTGCTGTCGATCATCCGCCTGCGCTCCAGCGCCCTCACCCAGGAAGAGGTCGGCTACTACTTCATCGCCCTGGCACTCGGGCTGGTCAACGGCCTGACCGCCCAAACCCCATGGCTGGCGCTGACCCTCGACACCGTCCTCCTAGCGGTCATGTACACCGCGGACCACCCCCGCCTGGCGCCCCGCACAGAACACCGCCTCATCACCCTGGACGTAGTGCACCACGACGACAGCGCACTACGCGCCGACCTAGAGAGCCGCCTGGGCGGCACCATCCTGCGCCAGTCAGTGACAGAGGTCGACTACGTCCGCGACGTCATGGTGGTGGACGTCCGCTTCCGCCGCGCAACCCACCGCACCGCTCTCACCCGGAGCCTCACATGAACCTGACGGCCTTCCCCACAGTCGGCCTCCCCGAGGTACTGGCGCGCTCCGCACTACAACTCCGCCTAGACCGCAAGTACATCGTCCCCACCAACCTCATCCCCGCCCTACTCACCCAACTGACACCCACACACGCGGCCCTGGAAATCGACGGCCTCCGCACCTTCCGCTACACCTCGACCTACTTCGACACCCCCGACCTGCTCACCTACCGCCACCACCTGCAAGACAGACGCCGCCGCTACAAAATCCGCACCCGCACCTACCTGGACACCAGCGAGTGCATGTTCGAAGTCAAGATGAGCGGCACCCGCGAAGCCACCGACAAGCGCCGCCTCCCCCACGCTCCCACCCACCGCGACCAACTCACCCCGTCCGCCCACGACTTCCTCTGGGAGACGCTCCTCACCACCTACCGCACGAACCCACCGTCCCCGCTACTCCCCTCAGCGACCACGTCCTACAACCGCACCACCCTCGTCCAACGCCACGGCACAGGCCGCGTCACCTTGGACACCAACCTCATCTGCACACACCACAACACCCACCAAGCCGCCCGCGACGACTGGGTCTTGGTCGAATCCAAGTCGTCCACCCCGGACACCCCAGTGGACCGCCTCCTACGCCGCATGGGCCTGCGCCCGGTGAGACTCAGCAAGTACTGCCTGGCAGTAGCCGTCCTCTTCCCGGGCACCACCGCCAACCCCTGGCACCGCCCCCTACGCCGCTGCTTCCCCCGACCACACCAGCACGATGAGCACGACTCCCACCAAGTCGACTACGATGCGGGACGAGCCCGCCGGCGTAGCTCAATTGGCAGAGCATCTGTCTTGTAAACAGAAGGTTAGGGGTTCAAGTCCCCTCGCCGGCTCTACGTTCCAGCCTCACGACCTGCGCGTTTGCAGGGGTACTGGAAACTGAAGGGTGCGACCCCCCGCCTTGGGAGGCCGAGGGGAGGCCATCCGTCCCGGACTGGTCACCGTTCACAGCCCTCGGAACGAGCGCGACGGCCGCCGCGGTCGCCTGCCGAGCCACGTCCGGGAGCACCGACGTGTAGGTGTCGCTCGTGATCGTCACCGACGAATGCCGCAGCATCGCCTGAACGAGTTTCATGTCCGCGCCGGCGGCGAGCATCAGCGTCGCCGCGCCGTGCCGGAGATCGTGAAGCCGGATCGGCGGGAGACCCGCCTCGAACGCCAGCCGCTCGAACAGATCGAACACGAAGTCCGGATGGAGCGCGGCGCCGTCCTCACGGGTGAACACCTTCCCCGAGTCGACCCACGCCTCACCCCACGCGAGCCGCTCCTCGTTCTGCGCGGCCCGCCACGTCCGCAGCACCTTCACCGTCGACTCGTCCAGCGGGATCGTGTCGTCGGAAGAGTCGGTCTTCGGTGCACCGTCCTCAATGTCGCGGTACCCCACCATGACCCGCTGGTGCCGGATCGCGAGCTCACCCGCGTCGAGGTCGACGTCCGCCCACTCGACCCCGCACACCTCACCGCGCCGCAGCCCCGTGAACGCCGTCAGGTAGTACAGGCCGTACAAGCGGTGCCGTGACGCCCGGTCGAGGAACACCCCCGTCTGCTCCGGCGTCCACACCATCACCGGCGACGGGCGCGGCTGCGACATCCAGATCCGCAGGGCATTGACCGGCCGGCCCCCGGCCGCCGTAACCGCAGCGTCCATCTCCCGGTCGAGACGTTCCCGCCACACCCGCACACGGTCCGGCGTCCACACCAGAGCCTTCGGCCTCTTCCCCGCCTCCAGCTTCACCAGCTTCGCAACGTTCACCTGGACCAGGCCCTCACGGACCGCGTCGGACAGGGCTGTGCGGAGCGTCGCGCGGATCCGCTGCTTCGTCGCCGCGCCGGCCGGGCGGCGATGCGGCGGGACCTCTTCGAGCGCGTCGAGGGCCTCACGGTGCGCCTTCTTGTCCCCGGCCCGCCACGCGTCCCGAGCCGCAGCGCGCAGCCGCCGCCGGTCCTCGGCCGCCTGGGCGATGTCCTCGTTCGCCTTGTCGATCGCCTCGAACATGTCGTCGAGGTGCCGCACCCTCAGCCGGTCCAACTCCACATGCCCGAGATGCGGCTTCAGGAAGTTCCGGACGTGGCCCTCGTACAAGTTCAAGGTTGTGCGGCGCAGGCCCTTCTGCGCCTTCAGCCAGTCGTCGAGGTACTGGCCGACGAGAACCTTGATCTGCGCGTTGCCGCCCCTGGCCTCCTTACGCCGCGCCTCCTCCATGCCGGCGAGGGCGTCCGCCTCGGACGCGAACCCGCCGCGCCGTACACGCCGCCGCTTCCCGCCGGGGCCGGGGTCAAGCTCCGCTTGGTAGTACCAGGACCCGTGCCTCGGCGACCATGACCCGTCCTTGCGCTTGAGCTTCGGGCAGTCCGCGCCGAGCTCCTTCCCGTCCGCACCCCGGCACTTACAGCGCTTGTATGTGGAGCCCTTCATGACGGATCACTGGGCTTCGCCCCTGACGCCTTCTTCTTCCGGCGCTCCTCAGCAAGGCGGTCGTACGTGCGTTCCAGCATGATGCCGATCTCCCCGGACAGTTCCCTGATGGCCGCGTAGTGCCCCCGGAGCCGGGCCGCCCGGTCGACGAGCTGGTCCTCGCTGGTCAGGGTCTTCAGGTCGTCCTCGGGGAACTCGTCGCCGAAGTACATGGCCCACACATTGGACAGCCGAGACCGGTAGGCAACCATGACCGGGGTGTTGTCGTCGGACGGGTCAGCAAGAGCGAACATGGCGAGGTCCCGCATGTGCGAGCACAGCGTCTTGCTGACGGTGAACTCCAAAATCTCCTCTTCGCTGCGGCCCCCCCAGTCCTCCTCGCTGTAGGTGTGGGGCGGGTCGATCAAGTAGCGCTCGTTCACCCCGTCCTTCTCCGGCGGGAGGAAGAACGCGCTGATCGGAACATCCAGGGCCCGCGCTAGCCCATAGAGCAAGTCCGCGTCGAACTGGCGGACGCGCTTGCCGTCCCAAGACCTCTCTGCCGCGCTGACGGCCGCCTTGGACCACGGCTTCGAGGTCCATCCGCAGAGCCGTCTCCCGAGTTCCTCCTGCGTGATGCCGGCGACCTTGCGGAAGTAGGCCATGTTGTACGCGACGACCTGGTTGACCGTGACGTGGACGCCCGGCAGTTCCGGGTAGTCCTTCCCGGCGGCGAGAAGCCGCTTCGTCACCGGGTCGTCCGTAGCACTCGTGACCTGCTCTTTCATCTGCTCCAACTGCGCCGGCGTCGGCCGCCCTGGCTGGCTAGGGGCACTCCTGTTTTCGTCGCTCACCTGACGAACTGTATCCGCCTAGGTCTGCCTGGGTCCAGACCTCACACCAGCGGTCCGCGCCCCAGTTGACATTTCCGGCGGTCTCCGTCAGTCTGTTCACAGGATGATCGCGGCCTAAGGTCAGCTTCCATGTTGACGTAGACGCCGCTCGGAGAAGGAGGCACGGCCATGCCCAAGGCCACCCCCAGAAAGAAGTACGAGAACGCCACCATGAGCTACGAGGAACTCCTCGCGCTCCCCACCGCTTTCGACGTCGTCACCGCTGGCCGCGGCTTTGGGATCGGCGAGAGCAAGTCCCGTGACCTCGCCCGCCGTGGCGAGTTCCCCTGCCGCATCCTGCGCGTCGGCCGGGAGTACCGCGTGACCCGCGCCGACCTGTTCCGCGCCCTCGGCATCGAGATGGCCCCCGCGCCCCTCAGCGAGTCCGCCTGAGCAACGGCCTCAACCCACTCCGGCAGCACAGCACCACCCCCGAACAAGAAAAGCGCGACGGCACCACGGGACCTACCCCTCACCCGGCACGCCGCCTGCGACCGGAGACCCTAAGGAGGGGTCCGTTGTCTCCAACGCTCGACCCGCCCCCGAACACAGCGGTCGGCACCCCCGAAAGCCCCGTCTCGCAAATGCGGCGCCTCTGCGCCCAAGCCGCCCAGCTCGTCAACGACCTCGACAGCCAGCGCGCCCGTGAGGCCGCAGCGTTCGAGGAGGGCTACCGCCTCGCCTTCGACGCCGGACGCGATGTCGGCTACCGGCAGGCCGAAGCCGACATGCAAGCCGCGTGGAAGCCGATCGCGGCCAGCGTCCGCGACATCCCCCGGCAGATGCAGGTCAACGAGAACCGCCGCAAGCCCGTCGACACGATCCCCTGCTACTGCACGTACCGCGGAGGCTTCTACTGCAAGACCCTCGTGGACGTCCCCGCCCGCGTCGACTACCGCCACGTGCTGTGCGCCACCCACGCCCCAAAGACCGCGTGCCAGCAGCACCGCCAGATGGACGCGTGCGCGTACCGGGCGAAGCTGATGGCCACCCAGCGCCCCGAGTTCACCGGACTCAGCACGGCGAAGGAGGACGCGGCGTGACCACCCCCACCAACGACGCCGAGGCCGACGAGTCGTGGCCCTACCCAGAACCCCACCGCGGACAGCTCCGCATGGCCGAGCGTCTCGCCCACCGCTTCGCCGGGCGGCTGCTCCACGCCCACGGCATCGGGTGGCACTACTGGGACGGCGCACGCTGGGCCCTCGACAAGGACGGCGCCGCCACCCGCGCAGTCGTCTCGATCGCCAAGGCCGCACTCAGGGAACTCGCCCACCTGCCCAAGGGTGAGGCCCGCAACGACCTGTTCACCGACATCAAGCGGATCGAGTCCGCGTCCGGGATCCGCGGCACCCTGGAGATCGCCGGGTCCCTGCGGCCCCTGTCAGCCGCCGCCGACCGCCTCGACGCCGACCCGTTCCTGTTCAACACCAAGACCGGCACCCTCGACCTGCGCACCGGGGAAGTCAGGCCCCACGCCCCCGCAGACCTGATCACCAAGGTTGCCGGGTGCGGCCTCGACCTCCACGCCCACGGCCCCGTCTTCTCCAAGTTCATCGCCGAGATCCTCCCCGACGATGAGGTCCGCCGGTTCGTTCAGCGGCTGTTCGGCTACGCCCTGCTCGGCCAGGTCCGCGAGCATGTCCTCCCGATCTTCACCGGCGTCGGCAAGAACGGGAAGTCCACCCTCCTCGACGTCGTCAGCGAGGCCCTCGGCGACTACGCCATCTCGGCCGAGCCGGACCTCCTCGTCGACAAGGGAGGGGCGCACCCGACCGGGCAGGCCGATCTGCTCGGCGCGCGGCTCGCCGTGTGCTCCGAGACAGACAAGGGCCGCCGACTGGCCGCCGCGACCGTGAAGCGCCTCACCGGCGGCGACAAGGTCCGCGCCCGCAGGATGCGTCAGGACTTCTTCGAGTTCGACCCGTCCCACACGATCATCATGGTCACCAACCACAAGCCGGTCGTGTCCGGCGACGATCCCGCCATGTGGCGACGCATCTTCGTGGTGCCGTTCGACGTGGTCGTGGAGACACCGGACCCGCGCCTGCCCGAGCGTCTCGCCCTGGAACTCCCCGCCGTCCTCGCGTGGGCGTTCGAGGGATACCGCGCCTACGAGGAACTGGGCCTGGAAGCGCCTGAGAAGGTCCAGCAGCGCACCGATGCGTTCCGGTCAGAGTCCGACACCCTCGGCCGGTTCCTCGACGAGCGGACCGTCTCCTCACCGCACGCCCACGTGCGTGCCCGTGACCTGTTCACCGAGTGGTCGCAGTGGTGCCACCAGTTCGGCGAGGAGGCCGGGACGGAGAAGGCGTTCGCCGAAGCGATGGGCCTGCGAGGGCTCCAGAAGAAGAAGACCGCCCAAGGGATGGTGTACCGCGGGGTTGGTCTGGCCGCCAACGACGACAGCGACGAAGCGTGAAACGCGCTGACCTGCAGAAGTGCAGGGTTGTGCAGGGTTCAGACAAACATTCCATACGCACATGCGCGTAGGGGGATAGAAAAACCCTTCACAACCCTGCACAGAACGGCATTCGGTCAGCCCCAGCAGGGACGGTGAACCACCCATGAACCCCCGCGAAACCGCAGACGCCGACCTCCGCACCGCCGTCGATGACCGCTTGAACGCCCGCCGAGAAGCAGCCCGCCAGAAGCGGGACCGCCTACAGCGCACCTACCGAGACAAGACCACCCGCCGCACCGCCGGCCTGAAGGCCAGGCACGCCCGCAAGCTCAACCGAATCAGCAAGGAGAACTGACCCATGGCCGGAGACACCACGATCACCCTCGTCGGGAACCTCGTCGAGGACCCGAACCTCCGCTTCACCCCGTCCGGGCAACCCGTCGCGAACTTCCGCGTCGCGTCGACCCCGCGGTTCTTCGACCGCCAGTCCGGCGACTGGAAGGACGGCGAAGCGCTGTTCCTCACCTGCAACGTCTGGCGGCAGATGGCCGAGCACTGCGCCGAGACCCTCACCAAGGGGATGCGCGTCATCGTCCAGGGCCGCCTGAAGCAGCGCTCGTACGAGAAGGACGGGCAGAAGCGGACCGTCTTCGAGATCGAGGTCGACGAGATCGGCCCGTCCCTCCGCAGCGCCACCGCGAAGGTCACCAAGGCCCAGCGGAGCAACCAGCCGCAGCAGTCCGGCGGGTTCGGCGGATCCCCGCAGGCCGACCAGTGGTCGAACCCGCCCCAGGACGACCAGCCCCCGTTCTAACCCACTGAGGCCCCGCCCAGGGCGCTCCTGGGCGGGGCGAGAAAGGAACTACCCATGCTTATCTCCCTGCTCACCCTCGCCGCCGTCATCCTGTTCAGCTTCTCCGCCGCAACGGTCGTCGTCCGCTGGTCGACCGTCTACAGCGAGTACCGCGCCCACCGCCGGGAGGACTCGTGACCACCCGCGAAGAGATCAGCCTGCCGCGACAGATCGTGCTCGACCTGGTCAAGAACGCGATCCTCCGCTGCCCCACCCAGGGCAACAACCCGGCCCTCGCCGACGCGATCTCCACCGTCGCGGACGCCGGCGCCAAGCAGGGATACCGAACGTCCCAATGGCTGATCGACGCCCGCAGCGCGTGGATGCTCGCCCACGTCTCCGAGGCCGGCGCCGTCTACGAGCCTGGCGAAGAACGCGAAGTCGCGGTCATCGTGCAGAACGGCGTCCGGGCGGCCCTGGAACGCGAGACCCCGACCACATGCCGGGCCATGCGGAAGCTCGTTGAGCTCGGAGACATCACCCTCGACCAGCCCGAGACCTCGGAGGTGCTCCCGTGACTGGGGATGACATCTACAGCGCGTTGTCCGAACTCCGGGACCGGATCCCGCGCCTGAACGTCGCCCTCGCCGGCGGCACGCCCCGCCGCTGGACACAGCGGGACCTCACCCCCGACGAGCGCCGCCGCCGCAGCTACCAGGACCGCGAAGACCGCCGCGCGAAGGACGCCAACGCCCGGCTCGGCTTCTACGGCGTCGGGGACTCCCGCGCCCCCATCAACCTGTCCGCCCTCGACGCCCTCGACGCCATCCGCAAGGGCGTCCCGGAGATCGAGGGCGCCGTGTGCGAGTGGCTCGGCCTGACCCCCCTCGCCGGCGCGTCCCCCGGACAGAGGATCACCCGCGTGATCGGGCTGCTTCGCCGCGTCGAGACCCTCCCGGAGCTGGCCGCCTACGTCCACACCGAAGCGACCCGCCTCAACCGGTGGGCGCGTTCCGCCCTCGGCGAAGCGGAGACGGTGCACCGCCTCACTGCCCGCTGCCCCATCTGCGGCGCCGTGTCCCTCCGCGTGTTCCTCGAACGGGAGATCGTCGCCTGCGTGAACGACGTCTGTATTTGCGACGACCCCGACTGCGGATGCGACCCGCAGCCCCCTCGACGGCCGCGCCGGCACCGCTGGCCCCGCAAGCAGTGGGAGATCCTCGCCCAGATCCTTGACCACGACGACCTCACCTCGCAGCAGGAGGCTTCGTGAAGGTGCAGTGCGCCCACCCCGACGCCGTACCGGTGGTCAGCGGCGGGCAGACGGTCGCCGGGCTGTGCCCCGGATGCGACGGGCAGCTTCCCGCCGCGTGGTTCACCTGCGACCACAGCGACACGATCGAGGTCACCGCGCTGGATCAGCGTTACCCGCAGTACCTGTGCCTCCAGTGCGACGCAACGTTCGCCGGGTCGGAACCGGTGATTCCGTGACCACGGACCTGTACACCGCAGCCGAGGCAGCCGACGAGGTAGGCGTCTCGGTGAACACCGTCTATAGCTGGGTGCGCAGGAAGCACCTCGTTCACGCGGGCAAGCGAGGCCGAGCCAAGCTGTTCCGCCTCAGCGACGTATTCGAGTGCGAGAAGACACGACAGCAACGGAATCCGAAGAACCGAAACCCCTGATACGCTGAGACCGCAAGACTTCGCAGCTACAGCGGAGCCATGCCCACAACCCACTCCCCGAAGGTCCGGCCGATGCTGCCGGGCCTTTCGCGTTGTCAGCGGCTCTTGTACCCCGCATCAAGGCACGCCTGAGCGAACGCGTCCGCCGCGATCTTCCACGCACCCGGCGACCCGTCCGCCGCACGCCCCAACGCCTGCGACATGTCCGCTATCCGATTCGTCTGCGACTTAGGCGCCCACTTGGCCACCTTGTTCGCCAGCGCCACACGCGCATCCTGCGTCACCGCAGACGGGTAGCCCTCAGCGAAGTCCTGACATGCGAGATTCCCCGCATCGTCCAGCTTGGCCGGGTCCGTGGCCTCAGCCTCACCACCACACCCCGCCAGCGCCAGCGCACACACGAGAGCAACCACCCCGTACTTCAGCATGGGGGGAGGGTAGACACACCACCCCCACCCCCACGCTGGTACGGCCGCACCCGGCCACCCCAGGTGAGGCAGGGAGACACCCAATGGCCAAGCCTTGGCGCACCGCACCACTACCACCCGACTGGGCACAGCGACGCCGAGCCGTACTCGAACGAGACGGATGGGCCTGCCAGATCCAAGGCCCGCGCTGTGTCGGCCGAGCCAACGAGGTCGACCACACAGGCGCCAACACAGACCACCGACTCCACATGCTGCAGGCAGCCTGCGCGCCATGCCATGCAAGCAAGACAGGCCGGGACGCCCGCGCCCGGCAACCCAACCGAGCCCGAGACCCTGAACCTCATCCAGGTCTGATCACACCGAGTGACTGACGGGGTGGGGAGGGCCCCGGCCGGCAGGGGTGGCAGCACGGCGGGGTTAGCAAGGCGCGGTGCGTACGGGTCACAGCCCCCAGGGGGCTCACTGAGCGCGAACGAGGTTCAGGGGGTGCCGATGCCTGGGATGGGGCCTCCTCCGGCCGAGCAGAAGCGCCGCCGGAACGCTGACACGTTCGAGGACAGTGCCGTGACGGTCCCTGCCGGGGCTGAGGTGGACGCTCCGCCGCTGCCGGGCGCTGACGGGTACCTGGAGCAGACCCGGACCTGGTACGAGACGTGGTGCCGGGCTCCGCAGGCCGCTCTGTTCACCCCTACCGACTGGCAGAGGCTCCACATGCTGGCGCCGCTGGTCGAGGAGTACTGGCAGAAGCCGTCTCCGAAGCTGATGGCGGAGATCCGGATCTCTGAGTCGCTGCTCGGCGCGACCCACGTGGACCGGATGCGGGGCCGGATCAAGCTCGGCGATGACAAGCCCAGGTCCGCCGCGCAGGGGAAGGGCGTGGCGGACCTGTCGGCGGCGCGGCGGAAGCGCATGACGGATGCCTCGTGAGCTGGTGTACGCCCCAGACCACGACCGGGACCGTTCGTTGGGGCATCTGGCGTGGGCGTGGGTCGAATGGTTCTGCGTCCACGGTCCCGGCGACGTCCAGGGCGAGGAAGTGGAGCTCGACGGCGAGTTCGGCGGGTTCCTCGTCGATGTCTACGCCGTCCGGGAGGGCGACGGCCGCCGCATCTACGACTCGGCGGTCATCAGCCGCGGGAAGGGCCGCGCCAAGTCGGAGCTGGCGGGGTTCATTGGGCTGTTCGAGGCGTTCGGGCCCTGCCGGTTCGCCGGGTGGGCCGAGGGCGGCGAGGTGTTCGAGTGGCGGGACTTCCGGTACCGCTTCCAGCCGGGCGAGCCGATGGGCCGGCCGGTCACCTACCCGTTCGTTCGGTGCTTGGCGACCGAGGAAGAGCAGTCCGGCAACACCTACGACAACATCCATTTCAACCTGACCGAGGGTCCGCTCGGTGAGGATCTCCCGACCGGTGCGGCCGGGGTGACGCGGACGTTCATTCCCGGTGGTGGGGAGATCCGCCCGTCGACCGCGTCCAGTTCCAGCAAGGACGGCGGGAAAGAGACCTGCACGATCTTCGACGAGACGCATCTGTACGTCACGCCGGAGCTGCGGCAGATGTACAAGACGGTTGACCGGAACTGCCGGAAGCGTCGGGACGCGCAGCCGTGGGCGTTCCAAACGACCACGATGTACCAGCCTGGCGACAACTCGGTGGCAGAGAAGACCCACGAGCGCGCGAAACTGATCGCTGAGGGCAAGAGTCGGGCGGCTCGGCTGCTGTACGACCACCGTGAAGCGCCCGCGAAGGTGGACCTGACCGACCGCGAGGAGCTGCGGGCGGCGCTGCGCGAGGTGTACGGGCCGTTCGCCGACGCATTGGACCTTGACGGGATCATCGAGAACGAGTTCTGGAATCCCGAGAAGGACGTCGAGGAGTCCCGTCGCTACTTTTTCAACCAGCCGACCGCTGCGCGGGACGCGTGGGTGACGCAGCCGCAGTGGAAGGCGTGCACGGACGCAACCCAGGTGGTGGAGGACGGCGCGCACATCGCGATGTTCTTCGACGGGTCCACCAGCGACGACGCGACCGGCCTCGTCGGCTGCCACATGGAGACCGGGCATCTGTGGACGATCGGTGTGTGGGAGAAGCCGCAGGGGCCGGCGGGGAAGGGCTGGCGGGTCAACCGCGTCGACGTTGACCGGGCGGTCCGGCAGGCGTTCGACCGGTGGGACGTGTGTGTGTTCTTCGCTGACGTCCGGGACTTCGAGTCGTACGTCGATGCGTGGGGCAACGAGTTCGGGCGGGGCCTGCTGGTCGAGGCGACCACCGGGAAGTACCGGCACCCGGTGGCGTGGGACATGCGGGCCCGCGACAAGGAGTTCACCGAGGCCGTTGAGCGGATGCTCGTCGACATCAAGGCCGGTGACCTCACCCATGACGGGGGTTCGGCGCTGACCCGGCATGTGCTGAACGCCCGCCGGCGGCCGAACCAGTACGGGGTGTCCATCAGCAAGGAGTCCCGCGAGTCGCCGAAGAAGATCGACCTCGCGGTGTGCGCGGTCGGAGCACGGATGGCACGTCGGCAGGGGCTGGCGTCACCGAAGTGGAAGCGGCGGAGCCGCAAGACCGGCAAGGCGTCGTTCATCTGATGGGAGGGCCGGAGTGCCGCTGAGCGAGACGGCCGCAACTGAGCGGGTGAAGGAGCTGCTGGAGTACCGGCAGGCTGAGCGGGGCCGCCTGGAGCGGATCAGGGACTACCTCCGCAACGATCCGGACTGGCGCCCGTCGTGGCTCCCATCGTCGGCGCCGTCCGAGGTGCACCAGTTGGCGCGCATCTCGCGGGTGCGGCTGCTGCCGTTCGTGGTGAATGCCCGGTCGCACGCCATGTACGTCGACGGGTTCCGGACGCCGCGTTCGGCGGACGATGTCCCCGCGTGGGACGTGTGGCAGCGGAACCGGTTCGACGCCCGGCAGATCGGGGTTCACCGGTCGGCGCTGGCGTACGGCGCGGCCTATGCGACGGTGCTCCCCGGCGAACCGGTCCCGGTGATGCGTGGCGCGTCGGCGCGGCACATGACGGCGCTGTACGGCGACGACGATGACTGGCCGCGGTTCGCACTGGAGAAGCGCAAGTCGGGGTGGCGTCTGTTCGACGAGGAGGCGGTGTACGTCTTCGACGGCGCCGCGGACGGCGAGGCGCTGCGGTTCCTCGGCTACAAGCTGCACGGCGCCCAGATGGACGGTGAGGCCGTGTGCCCGGTCGTGCGGTACCGGGACACCGACGACCTGGACGACCCGGTGTCGGGGATCGTCGAGCCGCTGATGGACCTTCAGGACCAGATCGACGTCACCACGTTCGCCCTGCTGGTCGCACAGCAGTACGGGGCGTTCCGGCAGCGGTACATCCTCGGTTGGGCGACCGAGTCCGAGGAAGAGAAGCTCAAGGCGTCAGCGGCGAAGCTGTGGACGTTCGAGGACCCGGACGTCAAGGTCGGTGAGTTCAACCAGACCGATCTGAAGGGCTACATCGACAGCCGTGAGGCGACGTTGCGGCACCTCGCCACGGTCTCCGCGACTCCGGCGCATGAACTGCTCGGGCAGCTCGCGAACCTGTCCGCTGAGGCGCTTGCGGCGGCCGAGGCCGGATACCGGCGCGCTGTCACCGAGAACCAAACGGTGCTGGGCGAGTCACACGAGCAGGCCCTCAACCTCGTGGCGTCGTACATGAACATGGCGCCGGACCCGTCCGCGTCGGTGCGGTGGCGTGACACTGAGTCCCGTTCGCTGGCGCAGACGGTGGACGCGCTCGGGAAGCTCACGCAGATGCTGGGTGTGCCTCCGCAGGAGCTGTGGGAGCGAGTTCCGGGTGTCACCGATCCTGAGTTGGAGCGGTGGAAGGCTGCGGCGGCGCAGGGTGACGCGTTCGCGAACCTGACGGCGGTGCTGGAGCGGCAGGCCACACCCGAGCGCGAACCGGAAACCGGGACGCCCGAGGCCGCGTAATGGCACGGACGGCTGAGGGCGCGGCGCTGACCCGCGAGCATCAGCGGCGGCAACTCGCGATCCGGGCCGCGACGCTGCGGGACCTGGCGCTGCTCTGGCCGACGTGGGAGACCGGGAACATCTCCGAGTTCAGCGCGTTCATTCAGCTCGCCGAGGTGCTGCTGAACGCACGGCACCAAGACTCCGCCGGCCTCGCCGCCGCGTACTTCACCGCGTTCCGACGAGCCGAGGGGATCCCCGGCGAGATGACACCGAAGATCGCGCCACGCCTGTCGCTGGCGGAGATCGCCGCGAACCTCCGCGCGACCGGGCTGGCCGGGACGCTCCGGGCATTGCGTGCCGGCTTCTCACCGCAGGCCGCGGCACGGTCCGGGTTCGTCCAGGCGTCCGGGTCCGCTGGGCGGCTGGTGCTGAAGGGCGGCCGGGACACGATCGTCCGGTCAACCGACGCCGACTCTCGTGGGGACGGCCTGTCGATCCGGATCCCGTCCGGCAGCCCGTGCGCCTTCTGCCGGACGATCGCGGGGAACGGGCCGCAGAAGATCCGCAAGTTCGAGGCGCACGACCACTGCGGATGCACGGTCGAACCGTTCTACGAGGGGTCGAAGGTCCCGGCGGCGAACGAGCGGTACGAGCGGGAGTACGTCGAGGCGCAGAAGTGGGCGCGTGAGAACGACGTCCAGGCGGTCGGCACCGAGAACGACGGGATGAACAACTACCGCGCCTACCTCGCGTCGAGGGCGGGCGCTTGAAGCCAGCGCCACCGGCCGCGCTTGGAAAGGCCGGGTCACCACTCCAGCAGGAGGAACCAGTGTCCGGAGAAGGCACCACCACGCCCGAGGGCGGAAGCACCACCTCCACGCCGGCACCGCCGGCGGCTACCACGTTCAGCCAGGCCGACGTCGACCGCATCGTGGCCGACCGGCTGAGGCGTGAGCGGGAGAAGTACGCCGACTACGACGACCTGAAGGCCAAGGCCGCTGAGGCGGACACGTCCAAGAGCGAGCTGCAGAAGCTCACCGACCGCGTCACCGCGGCGGAGAAGCGCGCGGCGGACGCCGAGGCTCGGCAGTTGCGCGCTGAGGTCGCGCAGGCGAAGGGCCTGACGGCGGCACAGGCGAAGCGGCTCACGGGCTCCACCAAGGAGGAGCTCGAGGCCGACGCCGACGAGCTGCTGGAGGCGTTCGGCGGCAAGAAGGGCGACGCCAAGCCGGACGACAAGCCGGACGGCGGCGAGAGCGACGACGCAGGCGCGGCGATCTTCGGTCGCCCCAAGGAGCGGCTGACGCCCGGCGCAGCCCCCGACAAGGAGCCGGAGAAGACCGGCGAGCAACTGGCCGACGAGGTCTTGAAGAAGGCCCGCGGCTTCTAGCCCACGACGGCGGGACCGTCGTGACGAGTGAGGAGAAAGCACCATGGCGGTTCTGACCGCGCAGGGCATTTCGAGCCTGGCTGTGAGCCTGCTCGTCCGGCAGCTCGCCCTGCCCATGACCGTGTCCCGGATCCCCGGCCCCGAGTTCAGCGGCGACAACGGCGACACCATCACCGTCCGCGTCCGCACCCCGCGGGCCGCGCGCACGCAGGCGAACCCCGGCGACCCGATCACCTACGACGCGCTGAACGAGACCGCGGTGAACGTCGAACTGTCGCACCTCTACGACGCCACCCGCCTCACCGACCAGGACCTGTCGCTGAACCTGGTGGACTTCGGTGTCCAGGTCACGCAGCCGCAGACCGCGTCGGTGGCGATCGGCGCTGAGGACAAGCTCGCTGCGGCGATGAACGCTGTGGCGGCCGACGACTCGTTCGCCGCGACCGCTTCGGCGTCCGACACTGACGGCGCGATCCTGGCCGCGCGTGAGGCGCTGTCGGAGGCGGACGTCCCGGCCGGTGACCGGTACCTGGCGTGCGCGCCGGACATCATCACCCGGCTGCTGAGCGTGGACAAGTTCGTCCGCGCGGACGCGATCGGGAACGGCACCGCGATCCAGACCGCGACCATGGGCCGTATCTACGGCTTCACGGTCGTGGAGTCCAACGGCCTCACCGCCGGCACGGCCGTGGCGTACCACCAGTCGGGGTTCGTGTTCGCGAACCGCGTGCCGGTCCCGCCGCGCGGTGTGGCGCCCAGCCAGGTCGGTACCGCCACCACCGGCGGCATCGGGCTGCGGACGCTGTTCCAGTACCAGCCGGACAACATGCGGGACGCCTCGGTCGTCTCCACGTTCGCCGGCGCGAGCGTGGTCGACGCCGACCGCGTGTTCAAGCTGGACACCGGGTCCTGACCTGTGGCCGCGCTCATCACGTTCGCTGACCTGACGGCGCGGCCGGGGTTCGACAACGCTGACCAGGCGGAGGCTGAGGCGGTCATCACCGACGCCTCCGCCCTGGTCATTCAGATCGCTGACCTTGCCACTCCGTGGACGGCGGACACCGTCCCGGACGTGGTGGTGCCGGTTCTGGTGAACATGGTGCGGCGCGGCCTGTCGAACCCTCTGGGCCTGTCCGGTGAGCAGCTCGGCGACTACGGGTGGCAGGCGCAGGGTGGCGGCGCGATGGGGCTGTACGCCACCCGGCAGGAGAGGGCGATTATCCGGCGGGCGGCCGGGACGCTCGGCGCGAAGAACGCCACCCTCGACTCCGACCTTCCGCTTCCGGCGTGGCGGGGTGCCGGGGCCGGGTTCGAGAACGAGTTCCTGGACTCCCTGTGAATGGAGGTGCGGCCATGACGGTCGCGTACCGCAACACCCGGACGGGCAGGGTCGTGCATCTGGCCGGGCCGCTCTCGTCGATGGACCGCTCGAAGCGGTGGGAGCTTCTCACCGACGCCGAGGCTCAGGACGCTGCGGCGGGTTCGGGGTCCGGACCGGCGGCCCCATGGCCCACGCCGAACCCTGACCCGAACGGCCCGTTCGACCCGTCCGAGCACACCGTCACGCAGGTGAACGAGTACCTCGCGGGTGCCGAGCTCGGGGAGCGGGAGCGCGTGCTGCAGGCCGAGGCCGATGGGCGTGGCCGGCGCGGGATCCTGTCGGGCCCGTACTCGGACCTGACCGGGGCCTGACATGGGCATCGGGCACCTGCTGAACCGGACGCTGACTGTGTGGCGCCCGGACGTCACCGGCGACGGCTCCGGCGGGCAGACCGTCGCCCTCGTCGAGGTCGGGGAGGTGCCCGCGAAGGTCGACCAGCCCACGGCGGTCGAGCGGCAGGAAGCCGATCAGTGGGGTGCTGAACACTCCCACACCGTCTACTTCGATCCGTCCGCCGATGTGGCGCGTGGCGACGAACTACGCGGAGGCGGGCAGACGTTCCGGGTGCTGGCGACGGTACAGCCGTCCCGTGGGACGTACCTGAAGGCACCGGTGACGCTAGTGCAGTCGGAGCCTGGAGTGGCCGGGTCGTGATGCGCGTTGTGCTGCTCGGCGCCCCAGTGCCGATCGAGGCGGACTCGTGGAAGAACGACATCGCTGACGGGTGTGAGGCCCTCGGCTGGACGGTGACGCACCTCCCCGCCCGCAGAGTCCATGTCACTGACGTGGTGCGAGCTTGCAAGGGCGCTGACCTGTTCATCTGGGCGCGCACCCACGGCCACGACCCGCGAGGTGACGCCGCGGCGATGCTCCGCCGGATCGAGGACGCCGGGACCGCCACGATCGGGATCCACCTCGACCTGTACTTCGGCATCGCCAACCGCGTCGAGCGGGTCGGCGCGCAGCCGTGGTGGACATGCCAGTACGTGTTCACCGCAGATGGGGGGCACCAGGAGGAGTTCACCGCGAGGGGTGTGAACCACTTCTGGTGCCCTCCGCCGATCGGGATCCGGTGGCTCGGCCGCGTCGACCCGGTGCCGCGCATGGCGGCGAACGTGGTGTTCGTCGGCGGGAACGTCGCTGGGATCCACGGTCAGCACCGCAAGGAACTGCTCGCATGGGCCAAGCGCCGGTACGGGCACGGCTTCCGGTGGGTCGGTCGCGCCAATGACCGGGTCGTCGGGGCGGAACTGTCGGAGCTGTACGCGTCGGCGCGGGTCGTGATCGGCGACAGTGCGCCGGCCGCCTTCTACTGGTCGGATCGGGTTCCGCGCACGCTCGGGCGGGCGGGGATGCTCGCCTACCCGGACACGCCGGGTCTGGACGAGCAGGGACTCACGGCCGAGACGATGCTCCGGTTCGAGCGGGGCGACTTCGAGCACTTGGGCGAGCAGATTGACGCCCTCACCGACGCACGCCGGCGGGAACTGACCGATAACGCGCTGACCGTCATCTCCGAGCGGCACACGTGGCCGACCCGGTTGCGGGAGATCGAGGGGACGGTGTTCGGGTGCGCGTGATCATCGCCTGTGCGGGACCTCAGACGAAGTGGAAGAACCACCTCGGTGTGCCGTCGCATCTGGTGCCGGTGGATGGGGAGCCGCTGCTTCACCGAACGATCCGGCAGGCCCGCGCCGTCTGCAGAGACGTGCACGTCACCGCCCCTGACGATGACCGGTACACGGTGCTGGGCGTGTCCCGGCATGTGCGCGGCCCCGAGCACGACAACGAGTACGTCTCGACGCGGGGCCTGTGGAACGACACCGGCCGGACGGTTCTGCTGCTCGGCGACGTGTACTTCACCGACGTCGCCATAGCCCGGATCGTGTACCGGCCGGAGCGGGAGTACCGGGTGTTCGGGAGGCGCGGCGGTTCCAGCGTCACCGGCACGCCGTGGGGTGAGATCTTCGCCGCGTCGTGGTGGCCCGAGCAGCACGCCCTGCTCGATGAGCATCTGTCCCGGATCGCTGGGATGGACAAGGCCGGGTGGCGGCTGCTCCGCAGTGTTCAGGGCACTGACCTTGACCGGCATGTGACCCGCCGTCCCTGGTTCGTGAAGATCGACGACGCGACCGACGACATCGACTTCCCCGCCGACTACGAACGGCACCCCGCGACCGGGGAGGCCGTCCGTGGCTAACGTCTTCCACGCCTTCCCCGCCCTGCTCGACCGCCTCGACGTCGAGCCGCGCGCCCTGATCCACGTCGGCGCGCACCACGGCGAGGAGCTCCCCTTCTATCAGGCCGCCGGTTTCGCGCAGGACCAGGTCACTCTGGTGGAGCCGAACCCGGCGGCTGCCAGCCTCCTACGCACGTCGTTTCCCAGGGCGCGCGTGGTGGAGTGTGCGTGCTCTGACGAGCCGGGTGACGCGGTCCTGCACGTGATGCACCGAACCAACGTGTCGACTCTCGTCACCCCGGACCGGCGCGACCGGGTCACCAGAACCGTCCGGGTGAAGGTTCGCGTCCTCGCCGAGATTCAGGCTGAGACACCAGCCCCGCCGAATGTCGTCGTCATCGACGCGCAGGGCTTGGAGTTGGCGGTGCTGCGCGGCGCTGATCTGGCCGCTGTGGACCTCGTAGTCGTCGAGACATGCACGGTCCTGGATCGCACGATGGCGTCCGGCTACGGCGACGTGAGCGCGTTCATGGCGGATGCAGGGTTCGTCGAGGCTGACCGGTGGACGCGGGATCTGGACTGGGTGTCGCGGTGGGCGCGCGGCCGGCGGCAGCGGCCGACCGGCGGCGAGATCCGCGACGTGGTGTTCGCGAGGGAGGCGTCATGACTGAACGGGTCACCATCGAGGGCCTGGACGAGCTCCACCGCCGCCTGGAGGAAGTCGGCGAGCAGATCCGCGAGGCCGCGGGGAAGGCCATCAAGGACTCTGCGGAAGCCGTCCGCGACGACGCACGCGAACAGGTCCGTGTCGACACCGGCCGCATGAAGCGGGGCCTGAAGGCGTTCGTGAAGAAGGCCGACCTGTCAGCCGAGGTCGGTTGGCGGGACCCGGACCTGTACTACGCGAAGTTCCACGAGTTCGGGACCACGCGGATCCCGGCGAACCCGGCGCTGACTGCGGCGGCTGAGGCCGAGCGGAGCCGCCTCCCCGACCGGATCACCGAAGACGTGCGAAGGGCGATCGGACGATGACCGTTCCCGTCACCCCGCTCGGCCCGATCCAAGAGGCCGTGTACGACGTGCTGACCGGAGACGCGACCCTCACGGGCCTGATCGAGGGCGTGTTCGATGAGATCCCCGAAGGCACCCCGTACCCGTACGTCGTCATCGGCGAGGCACTGGAGCAGCCCGACAACTCCCATGACCGGTTCGGTCGGCAGACGGTCCTGACGCTGCACGTGTGGACTGACTACCGCGGGTTCTCCAAGGCCACCGAGATCACCTCTCGGCTGGTGTCGCTGCTCGACCACCAGCCCCTGACGATCCCCGGTCACCACCACGTGTCGACCCGCTACGAGTTCTCCCAGACCCTCCGTGACCCGGAACCGCACGTGCGGCACATCCCCATCCGGTTCCGAGTGATCACCGAACAGGTCTGATCCCGACCCGCTGACCCGACCCGATAGCGCCAGGCTGCCGGGTCTTTTTCGTGTGCGGCGACGCCGCCCAAGCAAGGAGGAAACATGGCCGGCATCGACGGCTTCGGGACCGCACTCCAGCGCGGCGACGGCGCCACCCCGACCGAGGTGTTCACCACCATCGCGAACGTCACGTCCATCAATCCGCCGTCGATGGAGCGGGAGACGCTCGACGTCACGGCGCACGACACCGCGAACGGGTGGCGCGAGTTCGTCGGCGGTCTGAAGGACGGCGGCGAGGTTTCCGCGGACGTCAACTACGACCCGGCCGAACACGACGTCCTGGTGGCCGACTTCGACGACGAGAACCCCCGGAACTACCGGATCGTGTTCCCCGACCCGGACGCCACGACCTGGTCGTTCTCGGCGATCCTGACCGGCTTCGAGCCGGAGGCGCCCTTCGACGACAAGCTGGCCGCGTCGCTGACCTGGAAGGTCACCGGCAAGCCGACCCTGACGGACGAGAGCTGAGGCCCGGCATGGCACTCACGCAGGAGCAGATCCTCGCCGCCCTCGACCGAGCCGAGGTCGAGACCAAGGAGGTCACCATCCCGGAGCTTGGCGGGACGGTCATCGTCCGGGAGATGCCCGGCAACCTCCGCAACCGGATGGAGGCCACGTACGCCACCATCCGCAACGGCGGCGACTCCAAGGCCCTCGACAAGATCACCGCGCAGATCGTGGCGGTGTGCACGGTCGACGCGGGCGGCCGGCCCATCATGACCACCGACCTCGCCACCCGGATCGTGCAGAAGACGCCGAAGGCCGCGTTCCGGATCCGTGACGCCGCCCTCGAACTGTCGGCGACCGACGAGGACGACGTCGAGGCCCTCGCCGAGGTTTTCGACGACGCCCGGAGCGCCGATTCCAGTTCCGACTAGCGCTCGCTCTGGGCTACACCGTCGCTGAACTACTCGACCGGATCAGCTCCAGCGAGCTGACCGCGTGGATGGCGTACGAGCGGGTCGCCGGGACGCTCGGCCCCGAACGCGGGGACCTCCACGCCGGGATCGTCGGGTCCACGATCGCGAACGCGAACCGCGGCAAGGGCAAACGGGCCGCGAAGGTCACCGACTTCATGCCCCGGTGGGACAAGCCCGTCCAGACCTGGCGCGACCAGCTCGCCGTCGTGAAGCAGCTCAACGCCTCCCTGCGGGGCTCCGACCTGACGAGGAAGGGGTGACTGGTGGCGGTTCTGGCGAACCTGCTGGTGAAGATCGGCATCGACGCGGACAGGGTTGATCAGGGCCTTGGTCGTGTCGGCGGGTTCTTCGAGAAGCACGGCGCGAAGATGGCGGCGGCGGGTGGTGCGCTGGGCGCTGCGGGCGGTGTCGCGCTCGTCCAGGGTCTCCAGGCCGGCATGGAGAAGGAGGCCCTGGGCGACAAGCTCGCGGCGCAGCTCGGCGCGACGGGCCCGGAGGCGGCGCGGCTCGGGAAGGTCGCCGGGAACGTCTACAGCCAGGGGCTCGGTGAGGGCCTCGACCAGGTCCATGACGCGGTCGGCGCCGTGGTCTCCTCGATCGACGGGATGCGTGGCGCCAGCGACAAGGCCGTGCAGTCCATGACGACCAAGGCCCTGAACTTGGCCAAGGCGTATGAGATCGACGTCAACCGGTCCATGCAGGTCGTGGGACAGGCCGTGCGGACCGGGCTGGTGAAGAACGCCAGCGAGGGCGTGGACCTGCTTGCAGCCACCTTGCAGAAGGTCCCCGCGAACGTCCGTGAGGACGTGGTCGACGCGATCGACGAGTACTCGCCCTACTTTGAGGCGCTCGGGATCAAGGGGCAGGACGCGTTCAACCTCCTGGTCAAGGCGTCCGAGAAGGGCGCGTTCGGGCTGGACAAGACTTCAGATGCCCTCGCCGAGTTCCTGAAGCGCGCCACGGACATGGGCAGCGCAACGGGGCAGGTCTACAAGGATCTCGGCCTGAACCAGAAGAAGATGACTGCGGACCTCCTCGCCGGCGGGGATCGCGGGGCCGCCGCGTTCCAGAAGATCATCGGTGGTCTCCGTGGGATCAAGGATCCAACGGACCAGTCACAGGCCGCGATCGCCCTGTTCGGGACCCAGCTCGAAGACATCGGGCTGGAGAACATTCCGGGGTTCCTGGCGAGCCTGGATTCCACGCAGGACAAGCTCGGCGACACCGCCGGCGCTGCGGATCGGCTCGGGCAGACCCTCAACGACAACGCCGCAACCGGCATCGAGTCGTGGAAGCGGAAGACCGAGGGTGCGCTGGCGTCGCTGGCGAACACCAACGGCGTCATGGGCGACACCGCGCAGGCAGCGACAGGGATCACGCAGGCCCTCGCCCCGATGGGTGCGGACCTGGGCGGGCTGGCGCTGACCGCGCTCGTCGCCGGGAAGGGCATCAGCGGGTTCGCCTCCAAGGCCGGGGGTGCGCTGAAGACGGTCGGTTCCGGGATCGGCACGGCCGCCTCGACGGTCGGCCGCGGGGCCGCGCAGATAGCCGCTTCGGCGGGCCGGGCGGCGCTGTCGGTCGCCAAGCTCGGCGCGTCGGTTGTGGCCACGGGCGCACGCATGGCCGCGACGGCGGCGATGGCTGCCGGCCGGGTCGTGGCCGCGTGGGCGCTGATGGGCCTTCAGGCGCTCCTGAACGCCGCGAAGATGGCGCTCTCCTGGGTCATCGCGTTCTGGCCCGTGCTGCTGGTGGTCGCGCTGGTCGCCGTCGTCGTGGCGCTGATCATCAAGTACTGGGATCAGATCGTGAAGTTCTTCACCACGACGCTGCCCGCGTGGCTGCGCGCCGGATTCAACTTCATCATCTCGGTGATCAAGTGGGGCGCGAAGGTCGGGTTCTTCGGACCGGTCGGGCTGATCATCGCGCACTGGGGGAAGATCAAGACGTTCTTCACCCAGACGGTCCCGGCGGCTCTGCGCGCGTTCGGGTCGTTCGTGGTGTCGATCATCAAGAAGGCCGCGCAGTACGGGTTCCTCGGACCGGTCGGGCTGATCATCGCGCACTGGACGCGGATCAAGAACTTCTTCATGGTCACCCTGCCCAATGGGGTGAAGGCGGGCGCGACCCGCGTGGTCGGGTTCATGCGGTCGCTGCCGGGACGTATCCGGTCGGCGCTCGGGAACCTCGGTGGGCTGCTCGTCCAGGCTGGCCGCAACGTCGTTCAGGGGCTCATCAACGGCATCACCTCCCGGTTCGGTGCCCTCGCGTCCAAGGCACACGAGATGGCGTCGAAGATCCGGAACGTGCTGCCGTTCTCTCCGGCGAAGGAAGGCCCCCTCTCTGGCCGAGGCTCCCCGGAGCGGGCGGGCCGGAAGATCGGCGCGATGGTTGCCGCTGGGATGGACCGCAGTACAGGCGCCGTCGCCGCCGCCGCGGCGGGCATGGCCGGGGCTGCTGCCGTCAACGCCGGCGGCATGGGTGCTGCCGGGATCAACGCGGTCACCCCGGCCGGGGTCCGCGCTGCCGCTGCGGGCGGTCTCCCCCCGATCGTGATCAAGGGCGACGGGTCCCACATAGCTAGCGCTCTCATCGAACTGCTGCGCGCCGCGATCGCCGAGTCCGGCGGCGACGTCCAGAAGACGCTCGGGAGGTCATGATGGCCCGGTTCCCCCTCGACGACCGGTACGAGCTGCTGCTGGGCGGGACATGGACCGACATCACCGGCTACGTCCGCGACGTCGACCCGGTCACCATCACCCGCGGCCAGTCGGCGGAGGCGCAGGAGGCCGATCCGTGCAAGCTGACGTTGAAGCTCGACAACCGCGACGGTAGGTTCTCGCCCCGGAACCCGGTCGGCGCCTGGTACGGGCTGCTCGGCCGCAACACCCGGCTGAGGGCGTCGCTGCCGGGGCCGTCCTACCTGGACCTGCCAGACACCCTCACCGGGTACGCGTCAGCGCCGGACTCGGCGGCCCTGTCGGTCACCGGGGACCTAGACGTCCGGGTCGAGGCCGACCTCGACAACTGGACCGTGGACGCGGACCTCATCGGCAAGGCGCAGCTACCCGCTGGGCAGATTTCGTGGGGGCTGTT
Source organism: Actinomadura sp. NPDC049382 (assembly GCF_040677125.1). Classification (NCBI taxonomy): domain Bacteria; kingdom Bacillati; phylum Actinomycetota; class Actinomycetes; order Streptosporangiales; family Thermomonosporaceae; genus Actinomadura; species Actinomadura sp. NPDC049382. The sequence goes on along the minus strand of NZ_JBFARO010000012.1, from coordinate 76,309 downwards.
CACCCGCACCGACGGCGACCTGACCCTGTACTGGTCCGTAGACGGCACCACCACCGTCAATGCGCGGTCGACGGCGGCCGTGCCGGTGACCGGCCGGGGTCGCCTTGCGGTGCGCGCCACCCTGGACGTGAACAACGGTGCGAGCGGGTGGACCGTGCGGTTCTACATCGCCAGCCGCATCGACGGGACGTGGACACAGCTCGGCGCTGACATCACAGGATCCGGAGTCACCTCGATCTACGACGGCACCGCACCCGTCCAGGTGGGCAAGACCCCGAACTTCACCTTCGCTGGGCGCTCCGGGCGGGTGTTCTCAGCCGAGATCCGCGACGGCATCAACGGAACCCTCGTCGCCTCCCCCGACTTCACTGCCCAGACCGCCGGTGACACCTCCTTCACCGACGACCAGGCGAACACGTGGACGGTGCACAGCCCCGCCGCCCTAAACGACAGGATGTACCGCTTCCACGGCGAAGTCGCTTCATGGCCCGCGACGTGGGACATGTCCGGCGCCGACTCCTATGTGAGCATCACCGCCGCCGGGATCAAACGGCGGCTGACACAGAACGCTCCCACGCTGCGGTCCGCCATGTTCCGGGAGTTCAGCAACCCTGCGCGGGAAAACATCCTCGTGTACTGGCCGATGGAGGACGGGGCGGAGGCCACCCAGATCGCCGCGTCGAACAGTGCGGCCTCTCCGATGGTCGTGACCGGCGCACCTGAACTCGGATCCAACAGCGAATGGACCTCATCGGATCCACTGCCGGTCATGGAATCCGGCCGGCTGACCGGAACCACACCAGGGCACGTCTTCACCGGGGAGAACTCGATCCGGCTGTTCGTATGGGTTCAGGAGAACCCGCCGGTGGAGACGTCGCTGCTGCAGGTGGTGTGTGTCGGCGGGACCGTACGCACGATCGATGTCCGGCTGGACTCGACTGGAGCTCTGCGGACACGCGCCTACGACGCCAACGGGAACAGCCTGCTGGACTCGACGATGGCGTTCAACATGCACACGCTCGGGTTCACCATCCTGGACCTGGAACTGACCCAGTCCGGCTCGAACGTGGCGGGCCGGACCCTGGTCATCGAGTTCACGGGCGGCGACACTATCCGCGATTCGATCCCGATCCTTCCGCACAACTGGACGCTGACCGGGCGGACATTCGGCAGCACCCACCGTGTCACAGTCGGGCAGAACGGCGGGCTCGGGAAGGTCGTCGTCGGGCACCTCGCGGTCGCGGACGCCATCAGCGCCTACGCCAGCACGTCCGCGGCGATGGCCGCGTACAACGGCGAGAACCCCACGAACCGGATGCGGCGCCTAGCCAGGGAAGAGGAGATCGAGTTCGCCGCGGTCGGCATGGCCCGGACGGGGAACCTCGTAACCCTTGGCGACCAGCTCAACCAGACGCTCGTCGAACTGCTCCAGGAAGCGGCCGACAGTGACTTGGGGATCCTGTACGAGCCCCGCGACTTCCTCGGGTTCGCGTACCGGTCCCGGCTGTCGCTCTACAACCAGGACCCGGCGGTCACGCTGGACTATTCGGCCCGGCAGGTCGCCGGGGACCTGACCCCTGTCGATGACGACCGGTCGGTGATCAACGACCTGACGGCGGAACGTGTGACGGGGTCGAGTGTCCGGGCCGAGGAAACCACCGGGCCGCTGTCGGTCGCTGAACCACCGGATGGTGTCGGACGCTACGCGGGGAAGGCGACCCTGTCGCTGGAGACCGACGCCCAACTCAGCGACCAGGCTGGTTGGCGGCTCCACCTCGGTACCGTCGACGAGGCGCGGTTCCCGACGCTGACAGTGAACCTCCGCGCCACCGGCATCACCGACACCATGTACGACCAGATCCTCGGACTGGACGTCGGTGACCGGATCGTCCTGACCGGAATCCCCGCCGGCCTGCCTCCTGATGACGTGTCCCTGCTCGTCCAGGGGTACACCGAGACGCTGAAGCTGAACGAGCACGAGATCACGTTCAACCTTGTGCCCGAGTCGCCTTGGCATATCGGGCAGGTCGACACCGCCGGTTTCGACCGGCTGGACACCCCCGGTTCTGAGCTGGCCAGTCCCGTCGACGCGGACGCGACCACTCTGGTCGTGGCTCCGACACAAGCCGTGTGGTGGACGACCGACCCCACGGACGTGCCGTTCAACATCCGTGCCAGCGGCGAAGTGATGACGGTAACCGCGATCGGGGACGCGGGCGATGACGTGGCGGACGCGTTCAGCGTCACCGTCTCCAACGGGTGGGGAAGCACCGACACCGGGCAGGCGTGGACGGTCGCGGCAGGCGCCGCGAGCGACTTCTCCGCCGCGAACAGCACCGGTGGCGTGATCGCCTCCTCCACCACGGGTGTTGAGCGGGGGATCGTGGTGCCGGTCGGGACGGCCCACCAGTCCGTCCTGTTCCACTCCAACACCAACGTGATCCCGACCGGTGCGGCAATCACGTGGGGCGCATACCTGCGGTGGAGCGACGCGAGTAACTACTACTGGGTTGGGGTGGAAATCGGGCTCGATGCCAGCCTGACGCTGCGGATCCGTAAGCGCGTCGCTGGGACGCTCACACTGCTCGCCTCGGCGGTATCGGCGACCGGGCACGTGACGTCCCCGTGGCGGGTCCTGAAGGCTGAAGCGATCGGGTCGATCATCCGCGCCAAGGTGTGGTCAGCCGCAGACACCGAACCGGCCGGGTGGGAGATCGAGACCACCGACACGGACCTGACGTCCGGTGGCTTCGCCGGGTGCGTGGTGCGCCGAGAGACCGGAAGCACCAACGGCACCAGTTCGGCGTTCGACCTGTTCGCTGCCACACCGCAGGTCCAGCCGTTCACCGTCACCCGCTCCACCAACGGCGTGAGCAAGGCGCAGAGCGCAGGCACCGCCGTGTCTCTCGCCGAACCCGTGTTCGTCGCCCTGTAGGAGGCCGAGTGGGTACGTACCCGAACATCACAGCTGGGCAGCGGATGGACGCTGCGCTGCTGGCATCGATGCTGCCGATCGAGGCCATCAAGTCGGCAGACCAGTCGGTGACCAACTCCACCACCCTCACCAACGACACGGAGCTGAAGCTTCCCGTGGTCAGCGGCGCCACGTATCGCGGTGAGCTGGTGCTCTACTACGTCGCCCCGACCGGGAACGACCTCGACTACGCGTGGTCGGTGCCGACTGACTCGGGAGGCCGGCGCGGGATGATCGGCCCCGACCCGACGACTGGCGCGGTAGTGGACCTATCGGCGATGCAGTCCCGAGTGTCGGGAGCTTTCAACACCGAGTTCACCCTGGGCGGCGCGGGCGGCAGCCACAAGGTGGCGTTCGAGCGGTTCCTCCTCGTCGCCGGAGGAGACGGGAACATCACGCTCCAGTTCGCTGAGAACACCGCCGGAGCGGGGACCTCGGCGACCGTTCTCACTAACAGCCACCTCGTCCTGAAGCGGGTGTCATGACTCTCCCAATGGACCCGCCGGCGACGGCCGCGCAGGTCGCCGAGATCTCCACGAAGCTCGACGTGCTGCTCACCCAGCACACGATGGTGGCCAGTCAGGTGATGGACCACGAGCAGCGGCTCCGGGTGGTGGAGACCAAGCAGACGTCGACCGACGCGCGCGTGAACGACCTGACCAAGCGGGACGACGACCAGGAGGTCAGGCTCCGGGCCGCGGACCGGTGGCGGTACGCGATGCCGCTCGCCGGGATCACCGGGCTCGGCGCGGTCCTCACTGGCGCCGCCGCTCTCATCACTGCACTGCAAGGAGGCTGACATGGAGTGCGTGCTATGCGGGATCGCCTCGTGCGACCTGCCGGACAGCGTCGAGCCCGAGTTGGTCTTCGAGCGCGGCGACGACGGGCAACTGCGCTGCCAGGGCTGCGTGGAGGGGAACTGACCGTGCCGTACCTGACGCAGCTCGCCGCCGTCGCACGCCGCACCGGCTACCCCGTGACCGAGGTTGCCGGGTGGCAGACCCGCGGCCACGGCCCTCAGCCGTCCGTGGAGGGCATCGTGTGCCACCACACGGCCGGGGCGACCGGCGGTGGCGACTATCCCTCCCTCGGCGTGGTCAGGGACGGCAGGCCCGGCCTGGACGGGCCGCTGTCCCACTTCGGGCTCGGCCGGTCCGGGCGCATCTACGTCATCGCCGCCGGGCGGTGCTGGCACAACGCGCCGTCCACCAGCAGCCACCACACCAACAGCGCGTCGCTCGGCATCGAGGCCGAGAACGACGGCCGGCAGCCGTGGCCCGCCGCGCAGCTCGACGCCTACAAGCGGCTCTGCGCCGAGCTGTGCAAGGAGTACGGGCTCTCAGCGTCGAGGGTGAAGGGCCACAAGGAGGTCAACACCCAGAAGCCCGACCCGCACAGCGTGTCCATGGCCGATTTCCGGGCGGACGTCGCCCGGCTCATCACCGGAGAGGACGACATGCAGCTCGACGACCAGGTGAAGTTCCACGACTGGATCAAGAAGCAGTGGCCGAAGGACGCGGGTCTGCAGGACGGCGCGATCTCCGTGGCGACGGCGCTCGCGTCCGGGTACGCGTTCTCCCGCATGGCCTCCGAGAACACCGGGAAGCTGCTGCCGCTGGTGAAGGCCCTCGCCGACCGTGTCGGCGCTCCGGTCGACATCGATGAGGACGCGATCGTGGCGGGAATCCTCGCCGGGCTGTCCCCGGACGCGATCGCGGACAAGCTCGCCACGGCGCTCCCGCAGGACATCGGCGAGCAGGTCGCCGAGGCTCTGGCCGCGCGGCTCGCGGCCGGGAAGGAGTGACCCCCATGGTGAAGATCTCCGCCTACTGGAAGTCGGTCGTCGCGGGCCTGGCGCCCGTGCTCGTCACCGTGCAGTCCGCCGTCGACGACGGCCAGGTCGACGTCGGCGAGGGCCTCGCGATCGCCGGTGCGCTGCTCATCGCGTTCGGTGTGTGGCGGGTCCCGAACCGGTAGATCCCTGTGCGCGCCCTGCTGAGGGGCGAGGGCCGCGCACAGTGTGAAGCCCCGTCCACCTTCGGGTGGGCGGGGCTCTCTTCGTGTTGGTGGGGTGGCCCGGCCGGGAGACGGGGGCTGAGACTCGACCGGCCGGGCCTCCCCGGTCTCAGACGATCTGCCGCGCGATCCAGGACGCCGGGTCCGGTACACCGTCCGGCGGCCGGAACGTGGCCACGCCACCGCGCGGCATCTTGCACCGCCAGGAACCGTCCGGCTGCGGTAGCAGCGTCCCGACGATCCGCCCGTCAGCGTCGATCAAGAAGAACACCCCGGCGCGATCGCTCAACATGTAGTCGCCGATCTTGACGTCAGCCATGGAGCCGGACACCGAGCCGCTGAAGGCTGCCGATGATGTCCACGGCCGCGCCGATGACGTCGTTTGCGTCGGCGACGGGAGTGTCTAGGCAGTCGTGGAACCAGGGCGCGTCCTGGGCGGGAGGCCACGGCCGGACGGAGATCGTGTCGACTGTCTGGTCGGTGGCTGGGTCGAGGATGGCGAGGGTGTCGCCGTCTAGGCGGCTGAGGACACCGCGGGGATCCAGGTTCATCTTCAACGCTGCGAGCCGTGCCGCAGCTTCGTCACGCTGCTCTGCTTCCTGTGCCGGGAAGTTCATCTGCGCAGCGTAAAACCGGTGTACTACCCCCGTCTACCCCAGTGGGTAGCTATGGCTGGACGGGGGCAGCCTCCTAGCTTCGTGATCATGCCGTCGATCGACAGGGAGTCACGCATCCCGCCGTCCCGTCAGATAGCGAATGACTTGCGGGAGCGGATCGTGTCCGGGGAGATCCCGCCCGGTCGGCGAATCCCGTCGCTGACGGAGTTGGAGCAGGAGTGGGACGTGGCTCGGGACACGCTCCGCAAGGCCGTCGGGATCCTGCGCGATGAGGGCTTGGTCGAGACAGTTCAGGGGCTCGGTGTGTTCGTCGTGGAGCCCGACGAGTAGCCGCCCCTCGCGTGCGCGTGTACGTGTGCACGTGTCCGTGTGCACTCACACGTTGGATGGCGCAGGCCGGACATGCGAGAGCGGCGACACAGGGTCCCCGGCACAGGGTCGCGTCGCCGCTCACTCATCCCCCACGATGCCACACCCGACCGACAACGGCTCAGCTTGCCGCTGAGCGCCGTTCCCCGTACCGGCAACTCCGGAAGTCTCGACATTGCCGGTTCACTCGCCCACAGGGCGCTGAGGCCCGTCCAGAGGCCATCGCGCGCGCGCGCAAGATCGGGGGGTCACCGACGAGGAGCGCGGCCGGTTGCCGTTGCCGGTTGCCGGTTCGCCCGCGAGTGCCCTCTCGCCCGGCGTCTCGTGCACGCGCGTGCACGGGCCTGCCTTGGACGCGGACAGGCCGGAATCCGAACTGAGCATTGTGCATGGTGCGCTCGCCCGTGGAGGGGCCATGCGCGGCCCGACGCGCGCCCACGCGTGGGCCCGCGCGAGGACCATGCACTCGCCGCCCCTCAGTCGCCCTCACGGACGGTTTCCGGTCCTCACCTAAACCGCGAGTCTCCTCCGGCTCTGTTGTGCGGACAGTGCGGTCCTCAGCCCCTTCTGAGGGGCGTTCCTCGCGCGCACGTGCGCGCCCTGCGCGTTGGAGTCCGGCGGACCCCTTCTCGCCATCCGCGTGAGCCGTTTGTGCGGACTGTGCGGAACCCTAGTTTCGGCCAGCCGTTCGGGGGGACCGGGAACACGCGGAAGCCCCCGCCGGCCGGACGGTCGACGAGGGCTTCAGACGGGCGAGGTCAGGCCGTCACAGGCTCGGCCATCCAGTCGCACTTGGTACGGGACGCGCCGTTCATCACGTACCGGATCGCTCCCTGCGGCAGGAGGTAGAACTCCGGGACGGTAAGGCGCACCTTGATGCCGACGTTCCGCGCCATCTGCAGGATCCGCACCAGCGCGCGGTTGCTCTCCGGGGACAGGACGTTGTGAGCGTCATCGATCGTGAGAACGAGCAGGTCGTAGCGGTGGCGCCGGTCGCCCGGATTGAAGTCGCCGTACATGTCGAGGCCGGCGAGGCGCTCGGCCCGCACGTAGGCGTGCCCCAGCAGCTCGTACAGCAGGTGGTGGGCGCCGTCAGGGACGGTCGCGAACCGGGTGACGTCGTTGGCGAGGCCCAGCAGCCCGGCGCCCCCGTCAATGACCCACGTCTGGGTGTCGGTGCGGGTCATGTCCTCCTCGATCCGCTGGCGGGCGGTGTAGGTCTTGCCGCTGCCGGTGGCGCTGCCGAGGATCAGTTCGTGTTTGAGCATCGTGGACTCCCTGTCCGAGGGTTGTCACTGGCGGGTGCCAGCGGTGGGGATGGGGCGCACGTCCATTTCGTCGAGGAGATCCCGCACCGTCCGGCGGGATGCGCCCAGCGCCTCGGCGAGTGGCTTCACCTGGATCTGGTCAGCGTCAAGATCCGCGATCAGCTTCTGAAGTGCCACCTTCGTTTCAGCCCGCGAACGCCGCTTCGTGCCACCCTTCGGCCCACGCTTCGTGCCACCCTTCGAGGTGGTCCCGGCAGTGGTCCCAACGGTGGCGCTGATGGTGGAACGGGGAGTGGCACTAGGGGTGGCCCGAGACGGCCCCTCGATCGCCTCCGGTTCCACCTGGGGGAGGGTGGTCCCGAACGCCTCCGCCGGGGTGGTCCCAGGGGTGGGCTCAACCTGGTCCCACGGGTCACTGACCTCAGCGGTGACCTGGGGTTCCGCGTCCCTCAGCGTCTTCTCGATCCACTCCGGAAGCCGGTCGAGGTCGCTGTTCGTTCCACCCTCGTCGGGGTGGTCCTGATGGGTGTCACGACGGATCAGATGCGCCAGGGTCGCACCGAGCCCGAGGACCACCACGGGGAGGCACGACACGATCGTTGTGATCCACCACGGTGCCCGCGTCCGGTCCGCCACTTCGAGGAGGTGGTACGCCACCTGACCCGCCGCGCCGAGCAGCAGAGCGCCGACCGCGGACGTACGGGCGAACTGGCGGGTCGTGGGTGACAGCCGCCTGTGTGACAGCCACGTCCCGAGCGCGTAAGCGGCATACGCTTCCACGCCGATCGGGAGAGTGATCGCCGTGTTGATCGTGAAGTCGTCTGGGACGCCGGGGACGCCAGGTAGGGGCTGGACCTTCCCGAACCCGGTCATGGTGCCGAGTCCGACCCACCCGGACCACACCGCGACGAATGCGGGCGCGGCGAGCACCAGCAGCGGCCATCCGTGCTTTCCCTTGCCGGTGCTCATGCCGTCTCCGCCAGTTGGGTGATGCTCTGCTGAATCTCGGTGAGCATCGCGAGGATCTGCGACAGGTCGAGGGGCGCCGGCGAGGGCTTGCCGGTGAGGCTGTGGAACCGGGCGCGGACGTCCGGCGGGAGGCCGCGGGCGATGTCGTCCAGGCGTTCCTGGACGCCCATCTGCGGGGCCATGCCGGGGTTCGCTGCCCAGTTCGCGACCGTGCGGGGTGAGACACCGACCCGGTCGGCGAACCGCTCCACGGTGAGGGCCATTGCCCGCCGCAGAGCGGTCGCCTCCCGGCCGGTCCACCACGCGTGGGGACCAGTGGGGGTCATGACTTCCGACCTCCGCGCGCGGCCTCGCTAACCGCCGTCTCCGGGCGAGCGAGACGCTCTCGCCGCTCACGGGCCAACTTCCGAAGCTCGATGAGTTCGGTTTCCAGCCGACCGAGCCGTTCGTTGAGGTTCGCTATCCCGCTGGCCACTGCCTGCGCTTCCTGGGAGGTCATCGCTTCGTCACCTCTCGCGCCCGCGCGTTGGCGAAGTTGACGGCCGCGTACACCGCGTCGGCGAACTGCCCGTTCCCAAGAATCCGCTGCGCCTCCGCAACCGTGGTGGCGTCCTCCGGCGTCAAGTGCAGGTGCCGTCCTGGGTGCTTGGCCGGATAGGTGGAGATCCCCACCAGCGGCTTCCGGTCCCGGTTGATGGCGAAGCAGGACCCCGTGTCGAGGACCCCGACCTTCGGGTTCGCCTTCCACTGCCCGACGCTGATCTCCACCAGGTCGTTGCCGTGCACCGCCGACGCGACGTAGCGGAAGTGGACCTCGCCCTCGTATCGGGGGTTGCAGTTGCCGTCGCACCACCCGTACCGCTCGCAGTCGCCGGGCAGGTCAAGGTTGGCGAACTCCCACATAAGGTCACCCACCACGATCCGATGCAGTTGTTCCACAGCAGAAGCGGTCACCGGTCCGCTCCCTTCAGGATCTCGGCGGCGCGGATGAGCAGCGGAGCCAGCGCGCACGCCTCGGACGGGTTGATGTACGCCTCGCCGCACAGCAGCTCGGGGACCTCGGCGCCGTCGTCGAGCAGGTGCAGGATGAGGATGGACGGGGACGCCGAGTCGTCGTCGGTCTCCTCGGCGCTCATCGCGATTCCGACGACGATGGCCGAGGGACCGCCGTCGTTGACACGGCCCACCTCGCGGTAGTGGTCACGCTCGCTCAGCTCGTCGGCGCAGCGGTACAGCACGGGGTGCCGACCGTCGCACCAGGGGACCAGCGTGCACGGGGTCTCGACGTGGGTCATCGCCAGTCGACCTCCTTCGCGGCCTCGCGGCCCTCGTGGACCAGCCGCGCGAGCACGCTCGACAGGCGCTCGGCCTCATCGAGCGTCAGGCTCTCCACCTCGGTCGGCAGCGACACGTTCACGTGCGGCTCGCGCTCGCGGGGCCCCTGCTCCAGCACGGCGACCACGGTCGCCATCACCGGGCCGAGGTTCTCGCCGCCGGCGTGCGCCGTGGACATCGACAGCGGGACCGCGGCCTCCGCGCCGACGCAGGCCCGGTTCGCGGGTGACGCGGTGTGGGTGTGCCGGACCCTGCAGAAGGGCCCGCACTCACGTCGCTGCCAGATCGTGAAGTTGTCGGTGTTCACTCCGCACCGCCCTTCACCACGCGCAGCGCGGGCCGCTTCGGGTCGAGCCGGTCGGCCAGCTCGGCGAACGGGTGGCGCTCCGGGCGGGCGCACTCCGACGCGGGCGGCAGGTGCGCGGGCCGCTGGTAGGCGTGCGCCGACACGGTGACCCCGGCGAACGCGTCGCCCTGGATGATCTCGTGCACGTCCAGGGACACGCTGTCCAGGCCGGTGAGCCCGTGCGCGACGAGCACGGCGGTCAGGTCACGGCGCAGGGCGTCCAGGTCGACGGCCGTACGCTCCGGCATGATCGCGGTCATGGTCACACCCCCAGCGCCGAAGCGATGACGTGGGCGCCCGCGTTCCCGATGGCGTCCAGGGCGTTAGCGGTCAGGGAACCGACCGACCCGCCCAGGCTCGGCGCCAGCGAGGGCAGCAGCACCGCCGCCGCGTAGGTGACCTTGCTCGACTCGTGCTTGGGCCAAATGTCGTACAGGACGATGAACAGCGTCACCATCGCGACCGCGATGGGGATCGTGATCCCCACGGTGGGGATGTCGCGGACGGCGTCCATGAGGGTGTTCACCCAGTCGCGCAGGAACACCGGCGCGAGACCGATCCCGCCGACCAGGCAGAACCAGGGGGTCATGAACTCCAGCCGCTTCAACGGGCGCTTGGCCCACATCAGCAGGCCGGCGAGGGTCAGGGCGACGACGGCCGCCGCGATGGAGATACCGGGGTGCGTCATCGGCCCGCCTCCTCACGCGTCGTGTAGTCGACGGGGTGCTCGCCGACCAGGCTCCGCAGCGTCCGCGCCACGTTCGTCACGGTCGCGTGCTTGAAGGTGAGCAGGTAGTCGATGCTGGACACGATGCGGACGGCGTTCTCGCCGCGCAGCCGCTCCCGCTTCTCGTCGCCGGCGGCCGTCGCCGCGAAGGGCAGGTCGAGCGCGTCACGGATCGCCGTGAGCAACTCGCGGGTCTCGGCCTGAAGGCCGGTCGTGGGAACATTCACCACGGGTTCGGATCCTCTCCTAGGGAGGTTCTGGATCAAGGCCCTGGGCCGCGACTCGCACTCGCGTCCTGGGGCCGCCCCATGTCTGGGGCCTTGCGGGTCTTGCAGGGGTCTTGCTCTGTCATTGCAGAGTCTATGACATATGCCATAGGTGTCAACCAGTCTCTCTAAAATGGTCTTCTACCTGCGAGAACAGATCCCGAGCACGTTCCGCGCTACGGTTATAGTCATAACCCCACAGACAAGGAGGAGGAGCCCGTGCCCCTGCAGCAGCCGAGGGCGCGCTACCGGCAGGTGGCCGACGATCTCCGCGAAGGAATCACCCGCGGGACCTACGAGCCAGGCGCGGCCCTACCCAGTCAGCCCCAGCTAGCCCGCAAGTACGGCTTGAACCAGGCGTCCATCAGCAAAGCGATCACCCTTCTTGAATCCGAGGGACTCGTCCGCACCGAGCGCGGCGTCGGGTCCTTCGTCGTCGACATCCCCACCATCAAGCGGACCCGGCGCATCCCGTCCCGCGGCAACGGGTCGGGCAGCACCTTCGCCGAGGGCATGGAGAAGGCCGGCCTGACGCCGAGCACCGAACTCGTCCAGGCCGAAGCGATCGACCCGCCCCGCTCCGTTGCGGAGCGGCTCGAGCTGCCCGCCGGCGAGCGGGTGCTGATCCGCAAGCGGCACATGTTCGCCGACGAGCACCCCGTCCAGGTCGCCGCCTCCTACACGCCCATGACAGTCGCGGGCAGCGAGGACATCGCGTTCCCCGACACCGGCCCCACCGGGTACTACGAGCGGCTCGCCGAGCGCGGTCACCGCGTCATCCGGTTCCGGGAGGACATCGAGGCGCGGCGCCCCACCGACGACGAAGCCGACTTCCTCCGCATCAGCAGCGCCAACCAGGTGCTAGAGGTGACACGGTTCGCGCTCGACCGGAACGCGCGCCCCCTCGAAGTGGTCATCAACGTCTTCCCCGCCCAGCTGTGGAAGCTGTCCTACGAGTGGTCGGCGGACGAGTGACCGGCGACCTGCCTCGCCACTCGGTGAGCGTCACCGGCGTCGTCGTCCGGGAGGACGGGCGGGTACTCGCGATTCAGCGCGCCGATGACGGCCGGTGGGTGCCGCCCGGCGGCGTGCTCGAGCTGGACGAGACACCGCAGCAGGGCGTTGCCCGTGAGGTGATGGAGGAGACCGGCATCGTGGTGGAGCCCGGCCGGCTGGTCGGCGTCTACAAGAACATGCGGCTCGGTGTCGTGTCTCTGGCGATCCTGTGTCGTCCGGTCGGCGGCGAAGCGCATCCGACCGACGAGGCGACGCGGGTTGCGTGGCTCGACCCGGCTGAGGCCGTGGCGGTCATGCCGGAGGCGCGGGCCGTCCGCGTCACCGACGCGCTGCGGGACGACGGGCCCTTCCTCCGCTCCCACGATGGGACCAGACTCCTCTGAGCCTCACCGAGACGCCCGCCCGGCACGCCCCAGAGCCCGGCGGGCGTCTCCGTGTCCGGGGTGGCCGAGGGAGGCCGTTGGGAGGCCAACAGGACAACACGGGTCCGCTGCCACGCATCGAATCCACCTATGTCCACCTCTCGGGCACCCGGCCTGAACTGCACAAACATTCCAGAAGATCGATCTCCGCCAATTTCCGCCGGTTGAGATCATTGTCTTGTAAACAGAAGGTTAGGGGTTCAAGTCCCCTCGCCGGCTCGCACGTCAAAGGCCCCTTCCGATCTTGGAAGGGGCCCATTTGCTAACAGGTACAGCAGCGAAGTACAGCTACGCGGACGCCTCCCCGCTGTCGTCGCCGGACCCCAGGTGTTCGCCGAGCCGTTTAAGCGCCGCCCTGCCCGCCCGCTCGACCAGCCGCCGCGCCTCGTCCCCGAACACGGCCGCCCGCTCAAACCCCTCGAAGATCTCCACGTACGCCCGCACCTCGTCCGCATCGGTCAAGGTCAGCTCACGCGTGAACGTCTCCACCGACACGGCCGCATCGTCGTACACCGAGAACCCATGCAGCGGCACACGAGGCACCGCCACCCCAGGCACAACCCCGAACCGCACGTTCGCCCACCCCGACACCTCCACCAGCCGTGCCAACTGCCCCGCCATGCACTCCCCCGACCCCGGTCACGTCCGCAAGGCAGCCTCAGCCACTACGAACACGAAGCACCGCCCCTCGTCCACCAGCACCGAAGCCCCGTCGATGGCCGCCCCGACCCAGCCGCATACTCCGCTGGCCACAACAACCGGGGCACCACCACAGCCTCAAAGGCCCTCACAACCGAGCCTCCGCAAGCAGCTCGACACCGGACCCGCCCCGGAACGACACCCCGGCATCAACCCGACGGGACGTCTCCGCATAAGCCTCGCGAACCAGCCCCAGCAGCCGCTCAACCTCAGCCGGCCCCACATCAAGAGCCCTAACCAACCGGGCACCCACCTCCGGATCAGCGACCCGCCGCCCAGTCTCCACCCGAGACACCGTCGGCTGAGGAACCCCAGCCCGAGCCGCAAGCCCAACCCCGCGCAACTCCGCAGCAGTCCGCAGCCGCCGCAGTTCCCGCCCGATCTCCTGTAGCCGCTCAGCACCCATAACCGGGCGTGCTACCAGCCGAGAGACCCGGCCAACGCCACCACGACGAGACCAACCACATCCCCAACTAAACCCGCAGGTCTGCACACTCCCCACCCTGTCTAGTCCCACGAGATGCTTGACGTTTTGATCCCAGGACATGCTCAACGGGTGTTCTAGGTTTCATGGCGCGGCCTTGCGGGGCCGGTGTGCCTTGATGCTGCGGACGGGCTGGGTGGTGGTCCGCCGGACCGTCCGCACGTCGTCGCCGCCCAGCTCGATGGTCAGGGTGGTGTCGGCGACGTGGATGGTGACGACCCGGCCGGCGTGCAGGCGGCCGAGTGAGACCTTTTGCCCGGCGACCATGACCACGCCGGTGTTGCTGGCCCGTCGCTGCACGGTGACCGGTTCGGTGCGCGGCCGTGGCGGGGGCCCGGCCCGCCGCAGCCCGCGCAAGGCGCGGACCTGTTCGGGTGTGAAGGGGTTGGGTCGGGTGCGCAGCAGCTCACGGGTCTGCAGGTCGAAGAACATCAGCGTGGCGGGGTCGATGCGGATGCCGACCCGGCGGCCGCGCAGGATCTCCGCGGCCGGCACCATCCGGCCGCCCAGGCCGACATTGCCGTCCTTGTTGACGGTCCGGTCGACCTCGACGGCGTCGCCGTCCTCGGCGGGCGGCAGCGGCGGCGGTCCGGCCTTGCGGGCACTGCGGGCGGCCAGCGCGGTCAGGTCCGCGGTGGACAGGTGCGAGCGCACCGACTTGAGCCGGGTCCCGGCTTTGAGCAGGTGGATGACGTCGGTGTCGGCCCAGAACCTCACCGTGACACCCGCTTGGGCGGGGCCGAGCCAGAACTGGCGACCGGCCACGAACATGTTCCCGCTGGCAGGCACGGTCCGCTCGAACTCCACCGCCCCGCTGTCCCACACCTCGATCCGCGCAGGGCGGCGGCCTCACCGGCGTGCCGGTGCAGGCCGCGTCGACGGGTGCGAGGGGTTCAGGTTCCTGGGCGGCTTGTGGGACGGCGGCCAGGCGGATCGCGGCGGGCAGCCGCAACGGCAAAAGCTCCTGCTCTGCCACGGCGGTGCGGGTGTCGAACCGGTCGGCCGGACAGGCCATGCCGCAACGTCTGATGGAACCGCTCGACCTTGCCCGTCGTGGTCGGGGAGCGAGGCTGCGTCAACCGGTGCACAATCCCGTTGTCCCGGCAGATCCGGTCGAACAGCACCTCACCGCCATCCCGAACCGGTCGGTGAACTGCTTGCCGTTGTCGGTCAGCACCTCACCCGGCACCCCGAACTCACGCAACGCGGCGGCGAACGCCAGACACACCGCCCGCCCCGTCGCCCGTGGTACCACCGAGGCGATCACACAGAACCGCGAGTGGTCATCGACCCCGGTGATCACCTTGCACTCGCCGCCGTCGGCCAGGAACACCCCGCCGACGATGTCCATCTGCCACAACGCCATCGGCTCATCGCGCTCCCAGCGGCGGAACTCCTGGCGCTTGCGGCGCCGCCGGCCCGGCTCGATCAATCCATGCCGCACCAGCGCCCGATGAACGCTCATCCGCGACGGCACCGGCACCACCCCCAGCCGACCCAGCTCATGCACCAACGTCACCGGGCCCCACCGCGGATGCTCCCGCCGCAGCTCACACACCACGACCTCCACCTGCCCGCTCATCTGGCCCGGCGAGGACACCGGCCGCCGAGACCGATCGGCCAGCCCGGCCAGCCCCTCGGCCCGATAGCGCTTGACCCAGGCATGCACGCTTCTCGGGAGACCCCGAAACCGGCCACGACCTCGGTCACCGGCACACCCGCCTCGACCTGCAGCACCGCCCGATACCGCTGCTCCACCACTGACAACTCGACCAGGGCCAATCCCGGCCTCCTGACACGCGACGCCCGCAAACGAACACGCGACAGCCAAGCCGAACAGGCACCCGTCAAGCATGTGATGGGACCGAGGTGTCAAGCATCTCCCGGGACAGCACACACCTCCCCACCCCCGGACGAGGACTTTCAATACGTCTTCAAGGCGGCCCGCAAGCTAGCCGCGGCCGGTCCGTCCGGGCCGGGCGTGCGGCCTCTTCGGGCCGACCCGCCCCGGCTGACCGGCCTCAACTTGCGAGAGCGCATAGCCGGTCCAGAAGCCACTCCGGCAACGATACTGGCGGCATGGCTGAGGTGTCAGGCAGGGACGTCGAGGTGATAAGCCGAGCGATCGCGAACGTCTGGGCGATCGAGGTCGAGGGCAGCGCGCACGAGCGTGCCGCCGACGAGGCGGCATTGAACCTGCGATCGGGCAGCGGCATCGCGTACCACCCGTCTGAGCCGTTGGAGATGCTCAGCCAGGCGATGGGGATCGGTTACATCCTGGCCGTTAAAAAAGTCCAGGAGGGCCGGTACTCCGTCGAGCAACAAGGGCGGGTGGCCGGTACCGCCTACGATCGCCACGCCGGGGCTGAGGCCGGCATGTGGTCGGGGGCGATCGAGTGCTGAGTGTTGGCCGCTACTTCCCCGCCGCTGTAGCCTGAGTGTCTGCCAGACGGCAGGGGAAGTGGGGAACCTGTGAACACCGTGAGCAGTCTCGAATTGGAGCTCGAAAAGGCGAGAAGGAACATTTCAACCGACAGCTACCCGATGAGTGTGGGAGAGCTCACAAACATGTATATCGAGGGTGATCTAATCATCCGACCGCCATTCCAGCGCCTTTTCCGGTGGGAAACAGATCAGAAATCGAAGCTCATTGAGAGCATTCTGATTGGCATTCCATTGCCGTCCATATTCGTCGCCCAAGATGACGAGGGCCGGTGGGAGCTCGTAGACGGGCTGCAGCGTATCAGTACGCTACTTCAGCTTCAGGGACTTCTTGATAAAGACGCCTTCCCGCCTCTTGAGCTCACTGCCACCAAATATCTTCCATCTCTCGCTGGCCTTAAATGGGATGGCGATCAAGACGAGGCGAAGACTCTTACACCTGCACAGCGACGTGATATCAAGCGCGCCAAGATCGATCTGAAGATCGTCCAGCGCGAGTCTGATCCGCAGACCAAATTCGATCTCTTCCAGCGACTCAACTCCTTCGGCTCAAAGCTCTCCAATCAGGAGATTCGAAATGCGCAACTCGTAGGGGTCAACCCTGATTTTGTGGAGTGGATCGCCACGCTGGCGACCCACGATTCTTTTGTAACCTTGATCCGACTTCCCGAGATTGACATTAAGCGAAAGTATGACGAAGAGCTCGTCCTGAGGTTCCTCTACCTCCACAAGAAGAACGATACGGAGATCGCAAGTATCCGCAATTTCCAGGACGGCCTTGAGGACTTTGCTGTCGGGCTTGCGCTGAATTTCGAGAACGACTACAAGGCGCGAGCGGGGCGAATATTCCGCGACACTTTCGATCGACTGCTTGAGGCCGACGAAAAGATCCTCGGAAAATGGGACGCCGACAAGCAAGACTTCAAGGGCGGATTCCTCAACTCATCCTTTGAGGCACTCGCGATCAGCCTCGGCTTTCTCCTGGAAACCGGTTCAGAAGTTCGGCGCAATCTGCGGGACTGCGCTATCGAGTTCTGGACACTCCCGGAGATGACCACCCGGTTCGCCACTGGCAAGTCCACCGAGGCGCGTTTGGCGCTCATGGTTCCCGCCGGCCGGAAGATCATCAGCGCCTGATGGTCAAGATCCGGACAGTCGAGGCGCTCGATGATGCCATCTCGGCCGAGATTGCCTGGCGCAAGCAGGAGCTGAGTACCACACTCAAACTTGTCCAGCAGAGTAAAGGTCCAGCGCAGACAGCCAACCTCCGCTCCGGGGTCGTCATCCTCTACGCGCATTGGGAGGGATGGGTGAAGGCCGTCGCGCAGCTCTACATTAGGTATGTGAACACGCAAGCTCTTCCGTACGACCAGCTCAGCACAGCCTTCCTAGGGACAGCCCTCAAAACCAAGATGTCTGAAATCGATGAGGCGAACACGCCTATGGTACACAACAACTTTGCCTCATTTATTCAAGAAAAACTATCGGACCGCGCGAAACTGTCCGAGGATCTGGTCCGCACGGAGAGTAATCTCTCGTCGAGAGTGTTCTTTGCAGTGCTCGATCGTATAGGGCTCGAGAAGCGGGACAAATACATTTTGCGCGCGAACATGATTGACCATGACCTCGTCCACCAGCGCAACACGATTGCGCATGGAGAGCACCTGGAGCTGGGAGTCGGGGACTTCAGGACCCTGCGAAACGACACTCTCGATCTACTTGGGCTGTTTACCGACGATGTGCGCAATGCCGCGTCCACCGGTCGCCATCTAGCGGTGCCTACCCCCCAGGTGTAAAAGTGTGAGGTATCATCAAATAACGGAT
Organism: Actinomadura sp. NPDC049382; assembly: GCF_040677125.1. Taxonomy (NCBI): domain Bacteria; kingdom Bacillati; phylum Actinomycetota; class Actinomycetes; order Streptosporangiales; family Thermomonosporaceae; genus Actinomadura; species Actinomadura sp. NPDC049382. The sequence continues at coordinate 58,534 of NZ_JBFARO010000012.1, read as the reverse complement.
ATCTAGCTTGAGTTGATCTTCGTCAGCCGGGAAATAAGAGGCCGTGTCCACCCCGATGGTAGGATATGGGATTTCCACAGGGCGGTGCTGTGCGCGGAACGGTTGGGCAAGTGTGCGCAAGGCGGTTCCAGTCACGGCCAAGCGCGGACGGCTCCCGGCCCCTAAGCTGAGATCAAGCCTCTGAGCTGCGGAGAGTCCGAGCTCGATCGCCTGGGTCGGATCGAGGTGGCATCGCGATTGGCGTCGGCTCAGCGAGCGCGAAACGGGGGTCTCGCGACCCCAGCCCCCCCCCCCCCCGAGCCGGAGGGTACGCCCGCGCGAGTCCGTCTGTCACGCCGTCTCGCCGTTCGCGCGGGCGCACCTCCGGGACGGGTGTGAGTGCCAATTTAGCGCGCTTGCTAACGACGGAGTCGAATGATCTTAGACGGGGGTGGACAGACGGAAGGTTGCCGCGCTGGTCAGGAGACCCGTGGTGACATCCCTGGACAGTCCTGATCTTGCTACGGATCAGAAGGCGAAAATCCAGATCCCGACTTAGCGCCACCAACTTAGGCAAAGCCTCGCCAGATCCCATTCCACGGCGGCCCACTAAGCTCAACATTTATCTCGTCCCCGGGGCGCAGGGGGTATCGGCCCTCCGGTCCGAAGTCTTCGTCTGACAGGGAAGTCCGAATTACATCGCCGCAACTCAGACGGAGATCGACGTATACGTCGACAGAAGGGCCTGGGCCTCCGATTGGCTGCCCGACCACATGGGCTCGTGCACGAACGTCAACAGGGTATACGCAGTTGCCGCAGCAGCACGACTCACTTCGCGCGCGGTAAAGGTTGATCGCTTGGTAGCGCGCGACGCTGAAAGGAACATCACGAAAGTACTCCCGACCAGTGGGCGTACGCGTTCCCAATTGATCTAGGACAGAAAGAAGCCATCCTTCCTGCCTCCGCATGTTTGTTATGTAGTCCGAATGCCATTGATCAACGATCTTGATGTCGTATCGACCGGCTTCGGTGGTGTGCTGTTTGGTTCTAGTCGCTATATTGACGGTGCAACCGGCTTTAATCACACCATTATTAAACTTGAGCAAGTAAAGGTAGCCGGAGGGGCTGGCGCCTGGCATCGATACGCGTCGTCGCTGTGGTTGGCGTGGCATAGCTAAGGAGGGTATACCCCAGGTCGGACATTTTGTGTCGGCTGCGAGACTCTCCCTCGATGTTTAGCAGACCGTAAGCGCCTCCGGTGTCGTTTCTCTGAACTGCTCCGTCCTAGGGCGCGTGGCTACGATGGCACCACTGAGGGGTCGCCGCCTGTCCCCGCGCAATGGGGCAGGAAGTACTGCACGGAAGTACCGCAACAGAGCCGTATGGCGGCTTACGTCGACCACCAGCCGCACACCATCTGACCTGGGCGAAGGCGATTTGAGTTGAGGTGGCCGGTTTCTTGTAAACAGAAGATTAGGGGTTCAAGTCCCCTCGCCGGCTGCCAGCTCAGAGGCCCCCTGCGACCACCGCAAGGGGCCTCTCGCACCACCGTGGGAGCCATTGTGGGAGCCACGGGATTCAGCCGCCGAACAAAGCGCCGCTCATGGCCTCCGCCGCCGCGCGCTTGTCGTCGACGACCAGATGCCCGTAGGTGTCCTTCGTGATCGCGATGCCCGCATGCCCGAGGATCTCGGAGACCACGTGCAGCGGAGTCCCCTGCGCCAGCATCAGCGAAGCGCCCGAGTGCCGCAGCTCATGCGGATGCCAGTGACCGAGCCCCGCCCGCTTGGCGAGCTTGGAGAAGGTGTGCGAGAAGTTGTCCGGGTCGGTAGGCGTGCCGACCTCGGACGGGAAGACCAGCCCGTGATCCTGCCAGGCTTCACCGAGGGCGAGCCGCGCCTTGGCCGTCTTCAGCTCACTGAGCACGACGCGGGTCTTCCGAGCGCTGCTCTTGTCCCGTTCCTTGATCCGCTTCACCGCATGCGTGAGCCGCAGCGTCCCGGCTTCCCAGTCGAGGTTCTGCCAGCGAAGCCCGAGCACCTCGCCACGACGCAGGCCATAGGCCAGTGCGATGGTGATCGCGCCGCCATACCGGTTACTCTCCACCGACTTCAGAAGGTCTTTGGCCTGGTCAGGGGGCGGCGACGCTCGCGCCGTTGGCGCGGCCCGCCGCCCGCGCGGCCGGGGCGTGTGGCGTGGGCGCCGGTCCCCGGCCGCGCACGCCCGGCCGCGCATCGATGCGAGGCCGGGCCTGCCCGCCGGCGAACCGTCCGCTCAGGGTCGCGTCGCTGCCCGGTCACCAGTCCTCATCGATGCTCGCGATCTCACATCTCAGCCGACGGGCGTCGCGTCGTGGCAGGTGGTGCGCCACGACTTCCAGAACCCAGCGGACCTCTGTCGTGTCCGTGCAGCAGCCCCAGCAGCCGCATCCGACGTACTTCGGGTCATATAGGCGGTGGTAGGGGGTCCGTACGAAGCTGCGCCAGAGGTCTAGAGCCTCGGCTGTCTTCCCAGGCCATAGGCACATGCGCTCAAGTCGCGCGATGACCATGCGGCCATGAGGCGATAGGCCGGGAACCATTGAGACGCGACCTTGACCGGTCGGGCCTCTTCGCAACCGCAGCCGAGACAACGCCTCGACGCGGAGTTGGCCAGGCCGCTTACGCGGCATCTGCCTTTCGTGTTGAGATCATGGCCCTATCGTCCCACGGGGCTGGCTAAAGCAAAGACGCCCCCGACGAGGCACTTGGGTCGGAGAGGCTGCGCGTGCGTGACTGGGGAACCCCGTGGTTCCCCAGACCCCTCCTGGCCCCGGAGGGCGCACTCTCGCGCGCGTCCGTCTGTCACGGGGTGCGCGCCGTGCGCGCGGGAGCACCCTCCGTACAGGTTCGTTCGTCTGTTGCGGCCCCGGTTCGGAACGGCCCCTCAGAGAGATCGAAGGGCTTCTTGCAGGTCAGCGCCGTACGAAGCCCAGCAGGCGACGGAACCGTCCGGCTGCAGGGCGCCCATGTACCACTCGCCTTCGATGCTGACGAGACACAGGCCGTCGAACTGAATGATCGTTCCGACCCGGTCTGCCGGAACGGGTTCGTGAGCTGACTGATGGTCGGTCCACTCCTCAACCAATACGGGTCTTTTCGTCGGCGACACTGCGGCACTGTCGTCACCCGACACTGTGCGTACTCGCTCGATCGTCCAACCTGCGGGAAGCGAGGAGGTCATTCGCACAGCATCGCAGGCGACGCGATGTCACGGTCGTCCGTGACCAGCTTCGCGAACTGATCGACGGCGTGCCTCCCTGGGAGCCACCGTGGGAGCGACGGCGACGGATGATCTCGGATCGTGGTGAACTAGTTCGGATGAGGCGCAGGTCATCGGCCCAGCGTGCGGACGGGTTCGGACGGCGGCAGTGATCGTTTGGCGATCTTGTAAACAGAAGGTTAGGGGTTCAAGTCCCCTCGCCGGCTCCCAGCTCAAAGCCCCCTTGCGATCACCACAAGGGGGCTTTTGCCAGCGGTCTTGCTGACAGCAGGGTCTACGCGGCACCGCCGATCCGGGCGGCGGAGATCGTGGGCGCTTCGGCGAGTTGCTCGTTGACGGCGTGCGCGTAGACGCGCAGCGTGATGGCCGGGTCCGCGTCCCCGTGCTGTGCAGCTACGACGTGTGCGGGGACGCCCGGAAGTTGAAGGGGCGTCGCGGGCGTGGTGGCCAATGGCAGGCCCGACCGGGGTCACGAAGGCTCAAACGGTCCACTCACCTGAGGTCGTCCATCGCTGGACGCGCCCCACGTAACGAAGAGCGCGCCTGAGGGCGGGTACACCGATCACCACGGCCAAGGCCCCGAACGCGAGCATGTACGGTGCCCGATCCTGTCCGGCGCGTCTTTCCCTCACGAGATCGCTGTAGTTGCGGGGACCGTGACCGGTGAAGCACGTGTACGGGCCGTCCGGGTTCATCACCTCGCCGCCGCACTTGATCGGCCGGTCGGCCACATAAAGGTCGTGAGCACCGATGAACACCATCGTCGCCCCGCACCCGATCAGCAGAAAAAAGAACGCGGACAGCAGCAATGCCGCAATCGCCCGCGGGCGACCTCCGGGAGGTGCGGGCGGACGAGGCATGATCACGCTCCCTGGCTACCAAGGTCGATCACCCGGATGCTACTCGGCAGTGATCAGCGCTGCCTGGGTCTCGCGACCCCCGGTCCAGGGAGTCGGTGAGCGCTCCCGCGCGGACCTGGCCCTCGCACCGTCTCGCCCTACGGGCGGTCACGATCCCGGCCCGGGACGGGCGAGGGTTGATGGGTCGCAACGGTTGAGTGCGGCGTCGACGCGTTCGGCGGGTGGGTTTCCGACGACCTGGCGGTCCCGCCTCGTGTCCCCTCTCGGCGTAGACGGCAGCCTGACGGAGTTGTATCCGGAGACTGCTCCGGTTACGCTTCCTAAGCGGAGACTTTTCCTGTTAGTTCCTTGGAGGTTGGGATGGCTACTGCTCTGGAGGGTCGGACGGCCCTGGTCACTGGTGGCGGACGCGGTATCGGCGCCGCGATCGCGCTGCGTCTCGCGCGGGACGGCGCGGACGTCGCGGTGACCTATGTGCGAGCTGCGGAGCGGGCCGCGGACGTGGTCCGCGGGATCCAGGCGGCGGGTCAGCGCGGTCTGGCGATCGCGGCGGACGCGGCCGACCCCGCCGCGGCGGCGGGCGCCGTGGATCGGGCCGCAGCCGAGTTCGGACGCCTCGACATCCTGGTCAACAACGCCGGGATCGCGCCGTTCGGGCCCGTGGAGGACGTCTCGGCCGAGGAGCTGAACCAGACGATCGACCTCCACGTCCGGGCCGCGTTCGTGACGGCGCAGGCGGCGGTCCGCCATCTCGGCCCGGGTGGACGAATCATCAACATCGGCAGCAGCATGGCCGAACGCGTCCCCTACCCGGGGTGGACGCTGTACGCGATGACCAAGTCCGCGCTCACCGGCCTCACCCGGGGCCTCGCACGCGACCTCGGACCGCGCGGGATCACCGCGAACGTGGTCCAGCCCGGCTCGACCGACACCGAGATGAACCCGGCCGACTCGCCGGACGCCGAGTTCGAGCGCGGCTTCACGGCACTCGGCCGGTACGCGCGCGCCGAGGAGGTCGCCGCGATGGTCGCGCACCTGGCCGGCCCGGGCGGCGACTACGTGACCGGCGCGTCGATCGCTGTGGACGGGGGGTACGCGGCCTGATGGCATGGGTGCTGCTGCTGGTCGCCTCGCTCATGGAGTTGGTGTGGGCGACGGCGTTGAAGTCGTCCGACGGCCTGACCAGGCTTGGACCGACCGTGATCGGGCTGGCGGTGGCGGTGCTCAGCGTTGTGGTGCTGTCGCTGTCGCTGCGGACGCTGCCGGTCGGCACCGCGTACGCGGTGTTCGTCGGGCTGGGCGCGGTCGGCGTCGCGGTCGCGGGGATGATCGCGTTCGGCGAGAGCACGTCGCCTGCCAGGCTGCTGTTCCTCGCGTTGATCGTGGTCGGCGTGGTCGGCCTGCAGCTCGCCGAGAGCTCCTAGCCCTGGTGGTGCGGCTGACAGGCTGGCCGGCGAGGCCGGCCCGATCACGTGCACACGGGTGGCTGTAAGCGGGAGGTCGGCGGCACATTCCCTCGCCGGCTCCTGCGTCAAAGGCTCCTCGCGATCGTTACGAGGGGCCTTTGACGTCGAGCAGTCTGCGGCACGCCTTCCGTCTTGTCGCGGAGGCGTTCAGTTCGGATTCGTCCACCAGGGTGGTCATCGGCTCGTCCGATTCGCCGCCCGCGCCGGCCGCGAGTTGCAAGCCGCCGGAGCGGCCCAACGCCGGCGCCTATGGCGGTCTCGCTTCTCAGGAGACGCGGATCGGCCGGCTGGCCCGCGAAGGCCAGTCCAATCTCGAGATCGCCGCCCAGCTGCTCATCAGCCCCCGGACGGTGGAGTGCCACCTGAGAAAGGTCTTCGCCAAGCTCAACATGAGCTCGCGCAAGCAGCTCGACAGCGTCCCGCTCAGCCGCCTCGACGCGCACTAGTTGCCCGGCGAGATCTCTCAGCGGGCCGTTGAATTGGGGGCGCTGCCACTTGTGGTCGGTGGACGTCCGGGATCATTTGCTCACGGGTGCGGCAGAGGTGGGCTCAGTACGCTTGGGTTATGCGGATTGTGGCGGTTGCCGATACGCACACCTTTCATCGCGAGCTCACCGTTCCCGACGGGGATGTCTTCGTGCATGCGGGTGACCTGTGCCGGCGTGGCAAGGACCTTCGGGAACTCGAGGACGCCGCTGACTGGATGCACGGCCTTCCACATCGGACGAAGGTGGTCGTCGCCGGCAACCACGACTGGATGTTCCTGGACGCGCCCGCACGTGCCCGCGCCGTCCTGGCCGATCGCGGCATCCGCTACCTGGAGGACGGCGGGACGGAGATCGACGGCGTCACGTTCTGGGGAAGCCCCTGGCAGCCGGAGTTCAACGAGTGGGCGTTCAATCTGCCCCGAGGACGTCCCCTGGCGGAGAAATGGGCCTTGATTCCGGACGGCGTCGACGTGCTCGTCACGCACGGGCCTCCGCTGGGAATCGGTGACGCGAACGCCTACCCCGGACGGCACGGTTGCGCGGACCTGCTGGCCCGGGTGCGGCAGGTGCGTCCCAAACTCCACCTGTTCGGTCACATCCACCAGGACGGGGGCCTCTGGCGCCACGCGGACACGACGTTCGCCAACGTCACCACGTGGGAGTGCGAGCGCGGCCCCACCGTCGTCCGGCTGGAGACCTCGGGTGCCGTGGGCGAGGTCGTGCCTCCGGCGCGAAACCCCGGCTGAGATCGCTGCGGGGCGCTGATGTCAGACGGCTACTTCGGAGAAGCGGATGACGACGTTCTCCTTGCCGATCGATTCGATGGTGATGTTCAGGTTGGCCTCCTGGGCCTCGCGGTCGTCCAGCGAGACGGTGATCCCGGTGGAGGCGACGTTGAGGGTGACCCGGGCGGGTTCGGTGTTCAGGAGTTCGACGTCGCGGCCCAGGACGGAGGCGGTGGAGGGGCCTTCGCGGTCGAAGGTCACCGTGCAGGGGCTCTTGGCGCGGCCGATGGCGGTCCGCGCGCACTCGACCTTGGCGTTCTCGGTGTCGGCGCCGCAGGCGGCCACCGGGCCGACGGTCAGGAGGGCCAGCGCTAAAGCGGTCAGCGGCTTCCGCCGGAAAACGATCACTCGCCGAACTCTAGCGAGCGCGTGTGGAGGATTTTCTCGCGTCGGGTGTCGATTTCGGGGGGTGGCGTTCGTGTAGGGGGTGAGAGCGTCCGGAGGTGCTCGCGGGCCGTCGACGGGAACGACGGGGTCACCGGGGTAGGGGACGCGATGAGGAGGAAGCATGAAGCTCTACGCGCTGAACATGATCCAGCCGGTGGGCGATCCGCCGCCGCCGGAGGTGCTGGACAAGATCATGGCGGACATCGCGGAGATCCGGCGGGATCTGGAGCTGGAGGAGTCGTGGGTGTTCGGACGGGGCTTCCACGGTCCCGAGGCGAGCACCATGGTGCGGCCTCGCGGGGACGACTGCGTCGCGACGGACGGGCCCTGGACGGAGGGCAAGGAGCACATCGGCGGCATCACGATCATCCAGGTGGAGGATCTGGACGCGGCGCTGCGGGTGGCGGCCAGGTTCGTCAAGGTGACGGGGCTGCCGATGGAGGTGCGGCCGTTCCAGGGCGAGGTGTGATCGACCGGGTCTTCCGGGAGGAGCACGGCCGGGCGGTGGCCGTCCTGGTCCGGGTCTTCGGCGATGTCGACGTCGCCGAGGACGCCGTGCAGGACGCGTTCGCGGAGGCGGTCCGGAGGTGGCCGGCGGACGGGACGCCGCCGAGCCCGGCCGGATGGATCATCACGACGGCGCGGAACAAGGCCATCGACCGGCTGCGCCGGGAGGCGCTGCGGGCCGGCAAGCAGGCGGAGGCGATGACAGTGCGGGAGCCGGTCGAGGTGGGCGCCGTGCCGGACGACCGGCTCCGGCTGATCTTCACGTGCTGCCATCCGGCGCTCGGGCAGGAGGCGCGGGTGGCGCTGACGCTGCGGCTGCTCGGCGGCCTGACGACGGCGGAGATCGCGCGGGCCTTCCTGGTGCCGGAGAAGACGATGGCGCAGCGGCTGGTCAGGGCGAAGGCGAAGATACGCGATGCCCGGATCCCCTATCGGGTGCCGGAGGAGCGGGAGTTGCCCGAGCGGCTGTCCGGTGTGCTGGCCGTCATCTATCTCGTGTTCAACCAGGGCTATGGCGGCCGGGAGGAGTTGGGCGCCGAGGCGATCCGGCTGGGGCGGGTGCTCCGGGAGTTGATGCCGGACGAGCCCGAGGTGCTGGGTCTGCTGGCGTTGATGCTGCTCGTCGAGTCGCGGAAGGCGGCCCGTCTGCGGGGCGGTGAACTCGTCCTGCTGGACGACCAGGACCGCCGGTTGTGGGATCGCCGGCTCGTCGAGGAGGGGCAGGCGCTCGTCCGGCGGTGCCTGGAGATCGACCGGCCGGGGCCGTACCAGATCCAGGCGGCCATCAACGCGGTCCACAGTGACGCGGCGGCCGAGGGCACGCGGTGGGTGCAGATCCTGCGGTTGTACGACCAGTTGATGGCCGTGGCGCCGACCCCTGTGGCGGCGTTGAACCGGGCCGTGGCGGTGGCCGAGGTCGAGGGTCCGGAGGCCGGTCTGGCGCTGGTGGACGGGCTCGACCTCGGCCGGTACTACCTGTTCCACGCCGTCCGCGCCGATCTGCTGCGGCGGCTCGGGCGGGACGCGGAGGCCGCGGCGGCGTACGACGCGGCCATCGAGCGGGCGGAGAATCCGGTGGAGATCGCGTTCCTGCAGAAGCGGCGCTGAGGTCAGGCTCGTCCCGCCGGCTGCGGGACGGGCGGAGCCGCGTCCGCTGGGGACGGGTCCGCGGCGGGCGGTGCGGGCCTCCGGCTGAGGGACTGGCCGGCGATCAGCGCGCCGAGCGCGATGGTGAACCCGACGACCTGCCAGAACGTGAGCGTCTGGCCGAGGATCAGCAGGCCCGCGAGGGTCGCGACCATCGGGTTGGTCAGGCCGAGCAGGGACACCGAGGTCGGGGGCAGCCGGTCGATGCCGCGGAACCACAGCGCGTACGCGATCGCGGTGCCGACGATGCCGAGGTAGGCGAAGCCGAGCACGTTCTCGCCGGTGACGGACGCGGGGACGCCCTCGGTGAGGAGAGTGAGCGGCAGCAGGGCCAGGCCGCCGACCGTGAGCTGCCAGCCCGTCATGACCAGCGGTGATTCGGGGCGTCCCCACTTCTTGGCGAGGACGATCGCGACGGCCATCAGGGACGTCGCGGTGAGCATGGCAACGATGCCGAGCGGGTCGAGGCGGGCGTCGGCGGTCAGCGTCAGCAGCGCGACGCCGCCGGTGCCGGCGAGCGCCGAGTACAGCACGGCGCGGGCCGGGGCGACGCGCAGGATGCCGAGCGACAGCAGCGCCACGACCAGCGGCTGGACGGATCCGATGGTCGCGGCGACCCCGCCGGGCAGCCGGTAGGCGGCGAAGAAGATCAGCGGGAAGAAGGCGCCGAAGTTCAGCATGCCGAGGATGATCGACTTCCACCACCAGTCGCCGCGCGGGAGGCGGCGGCCGGCGGCGAGCAGGACCAGCCCGGCGGGGAGGGCGCGCAGGGTCGCGGCGAGCAGCGGGCGGTCGGCGGGCAGCAGGGTGGTGGTGACGACGTAGGTGGTGCCCCAGCTCGCCGGCGCGAAGGCGGCCAGGGCCAGGTCGGACGCGTAGCGGCTGCGCCGCGTCGCGGATGCCGCGGTGGCGGTCACGGACGATCACCTCGAACCGGACGATCCCAACAGGTACGCGAACGTCAATTATCTGAACGTTGAGATTATTCCCGTTGAGAAAAGTCGGCTCGGGGCGCGGCGGAGATCAGGCGCGCAGGCGGCTGACCTCGTAGAGGGCGATGCCGGCCGCGACGCCCGCGTTCAGCGACTCGGCCCTGCCCGGCATCGGGATCGTCACCAGCATGTCGCACGTCTCGGCGACCAGGCGGCTGAGCCCCTTGCCCTCCGAGCCCACGACCAGGACGAACGGCCCGGACGCGACCTCCAGGTCGCCGACGGTCACGCCGCCGGCGGCGTCCAGCCCGGCGACGAAGCAGCCCGCCTTCTGGTACGCCTTGAGCTGCCGGGTCAGGTTGGTGGCCTGCGCGACCGGGCAGGTCGCGAGCGTGCCGGCGGACGACTTCCACGCCCCGGCGGTGACCCCGGCCGCGCGCCGCTCCGGCACCACGACGCCGTTCGCGCCGAACGCCGCGGCGGACCGGACGATCGCGCCGAGGTTGCGCGGGTCGGTGATCCCGTCGACCGCGACGACCAGCGGGGACGACCCGGTGAGCAGGTCGTCGGGGTGCGCGTACCGGTACGGCTTGACCTGCAGCGCGATGCCCTGGTGGACGGCGCCGTCGGTCAGCCGGTCGAGCTCGTTCTTGCCGGTCTCCAGCAGCGGGACGCGCCGGTCGGCGGCCAGCTGGATCGACTCGCGGACCCGCTCGTCGGTGCTGGACATCACGTACAGCGCCGTGCCGGGGACGCCCGCGCGCAGCGCCTCGACCACCGGGTTGCGCCCGGTGACCAGCTCGGGGACCTCGCCGTTGGCGCGGCGCGCACCGGCGGGGCGGCCCCCGGCGGACGGCGCGGCGGCGCCCTTCGCGCGGGCGCCCGGGCCCAGCGTCGGCGTGCCGGTGCGCTTGGAGCTCTTCACGGCGCGGGCCTTCTGGCGCTTGGCGTGCCAGTGCCGGTCCTCGGCCTTGGGGGTGGGTCCCTTGCCCTTGCGCTTGGCCATTGTCGGTTACGCCCCTCGCGACGGTTGCGTGCTCGCCCTCGCGGCTGCCGGGCGGCTCAAGATCTCAGCGGGACGGCGCCTGCGGCGCACTGGCGAACCCCCGCGAACATCCGATTTTATCCGGTGCGCGGCGCCCCTCAGTCCCGTCGATCGCCCGGCTCAGTCCCGTTTCAGTTCCCAGCGCGGGCCCTGCGGGGTGTCCTCGACGAGGATCCCGGCCTCCGCCAGGCCGTCGCGGATGGCGTCGGCGGACGCGTAGTCCTTGCGCTTGCGCGCCGCCTGCCGCTGCTCCAGCGCGACGGCGACGAGCGCGTCCACGACGGGACGCAGGTCAGCCTCGCCGGCGCGGTTCCACTGCGGCGACAGCGGGTCGATGCCGAGGACGTCCGCCATCGCCCGCACGGAGGCGAGGGCCTCGCGCGCCGCGTCCCGGTCGCCGGACGCCAGGGCGCTGTTGCCGTCCCGGACGGTCTCGTGCAGCACGGCCAGCGCCTGCGGGACGCCCAGATCGTCGTCCAGCGCCTCCTTGAACGCGGACGGCACAGAGGACACCGGCACGTCGCCCAACACTTCGCCGGCGCGCGTCACGAAGCCCTCTATCCGCTGGTAGGCGGAGACGGCCTCGGCCAGGGCGGCGTCCGTGTAGTCCATCAGGGAGCGGTAATGCGCCGAGAGCAGGTAGTAGCGCACCTCCACCGGACGGGCCTTGCCCAGCAGGTCGGGCAGCAGGACCACGTTGCCCACCGACTTGCTCATCTTCTCGCCGTCCACGGTGAGGAGCCCGTTGTGCAGCCAGTAGCGGGCGAAGCCGTCACCGGCCGCGCGCGACTGCGCGATCTCGTTCTCGTGGTGCGGGAAGATCAGGTCGACGCCGCCGCCGTGGATGTCAAAAGCCGGGCCGAGGTACTTCGTCGCCATGGCCGAGCATTCGAGGTGCCAGCCGGGGCGGCCGTCGCCCCAGGGCGTCTCCCAGGACGGCTCGCCCGGCTTGGCGCCCTTCCACAGGGCGAAGTCGCGCGGGTCGCGCTTGGCGTCCTCGTTGGGGGTGTCGCCCGCCGACCGCATGTTGTCGAGCCGCTGGTTGGACAGCGCGCCGTACTCGTCCGCCCAGGACTTGACGTCGAAGTACACGTCGCCGCCCGCGGGGTACGCGTGCCCCTTCTCGATCAGCCGGCGGATCAGCACGATCATCTCCGGGACGTGCCCGGTGGCGCGCGGCTCGACCGTCGGCGGCAGGCAGCCGAGCAGGTCGTAGCCCTGGTTGAAGACGCGCTGGTTGCCCTCGGCGATCGCGAACCACGGCACGCCCTGCTCCGCCGCCACCGCGATGATCTTGTCGTCGACGTCGGTGACGTTGCGCGCGAACGTCACCTCGTAGCCGGACGCGCGCAGCCAGCGCAGCAGCACGTCGTAGATGACGCCCGAGCGGAGGTGGCCGATGTGGGGTGACGCCTGCGGGGTCGCACCGCACACGTACATCCCCACGCGGCCCTCTTCCAGGGGCTCGAACGTGCGGACGGTACGGGTGCCGGTGTCGTAGAAGCGCAGGCTCACAGGTTCAGGTTATTGGATCAGGCGTGCCGCGCGTCGTGCATCGCGCGACGCGCGGCACGCCATCGGCCTATGCGGTTCGCGTCATGCCGGTGCCGATCGCGTCATGCGACCGGGTCACGCCTTGGCGAACACGGCGTCCAGCCGGTCCGCGAACGCCTCCGCCTCGGCGCCGAAACCGCCGTGGTCGCCCGGGTAGACCTCGGCGGACGTGCCGAGACGGTCCGCCAGCGCGAGGGCGGCCCGGTGCGGCGGCTCGCCTGCGGACTGCTCCCCCGCCGCCACCACGATCCGGACGGACGACCAGCGCAGCGCCTCGACATCGGGCACCTGCCGCCCGAACCCCGGCACCTCGTAGCCGACGAAGAACCCGGTGTTCTTCTCGAAGCGCGCGAACATCTCCAGCATCTCGGGGTCCGGCTCGCCCTGCTGCTCCGCCTGCTGCTCCTCGCCGGAGCCGCCGTCCGAGCCGCCGTCCGAGCCGCCGTCCGAATCGTCGCTCATGCCCATCGCGGCGCCGAAGACCCCCATCGCCGGGCCGACGCCGCCGTCCCGGTAGGCGCGCTCCACGTCCGCGACGACCGTCTCCCAGCGCGCCGCGTCCGGCAGCAGGCCGAACAGCGGCGGCTCGTGGGCGACCAGCGCGCGCACCTGCTCGGGGTGCCGCGCCGCCAGCTCCAGCGCGATCTGCGCCCCCGAGCTGTTGCCGAACACGAACGCGGGCCCGTCCGCCACCTCGGCGAGCAGCCGGGACGCGTCGTCGGCGTGCACCGCGACGCTCTGCGGCTCCGGCGGGCCGGACAGCGGGCTGCGCGAGTTGCCGCGCCGGTCGTACGTCACGACCGTGTACCGGTCCGCGAGCAGCCCGGCGAGCCCGGCGTAGCCCGCCGCGTCGTAGATCCCGCCGCAGATCAGCAGCAGGACGGGCCCCGACCCGCGCACCTCGTAGTAGAGGGTCGCACCGGGAACGTCAAGCGTCGTCATCGTCTTCTCCATCGGATCCGTTGAGTAGTGAGGCGCGGGAGTCGAGGTAGCGGCGTTCGGGCAGGCTCGTCGTGCGCCGCGCCGCCTCCCGGTACGCCTCCCGCGCCGCGGCCGGGTCGCCGGCCATCTCCAGCAGGTGGGCCCGGACGGCGGCGAGCCGGTGGTGTCCGGCCATCCGGGCGTCGCCGTCCAGGGTGCGCAGCAGCTCCAGCCCGGCGGACGGGCCGTCCACCATGGCGAGCGCCACTGCCTCGTTCAAGGTGACCATAGGGTTCGGGGACAAATGCGACAGCAGCCGGTACAGCCCGAGGATCTGCCGCCAGTCGGTGTCCTCGGCGCGCGGCGCCTCCGCGTGGACGGCGGCGATCGCGGCCTGCAGCTGGTACGGGCCGGGCGGCGACCAGGTGAGGGCCTCGGTGATCAGCGCCGTGCCCTCCTCGATCGCGTCCCGCCGCCACAGCGTCCTGTCCTGCTCGGTGAGCGGGATCAGCAGGCCGCCGCGCCCCGTCCGGGCCGGGCGCCGGGCGTCGGTGAGCAGCATCAGCGCGAGCAGCCCCGCGACCTCCCCGTCCCCCGGCAGCAGCGCGCGCACCCCCCGCGCCAGCCGGATCGCCTCCGCCGTCAGGTCGGTGCGCTGCAGGTCCGGCCCGCTGGACGCCGTGTACCCCTCGTTGAACACGAGGTACAGCACGTGCAGGACGGCCCGCAGCCGCGCGTCGCGCTCCCCGGCCGGCGGCATCGCGAACCGCGCCCCCGCCGCCTTGATCTTCTGCTTGGCGCGGCTGACCCGCTGCGCCATCGTCGCCTCCGGGACGAGGAACGCGCGCGCGATCTGCGCCGTGGTCAGGCCGCCGACCGCGCGCAGCGTCAGCGCGACCTGTGAGGGCGGCGACAGCGCCGGGTGGCAGCACAGGAACAGCAGCGTCAGCGTGTCGTCCCGGTCGGCCGCCCGGTCCTCCCCCGGCCCCGGCGCGGCCGCCTCGCCCGCCAGTGCGGTCTCCTCCGCGAAGACGGCCGCCTCGCGGTCGCGCCGGGCCCGCTCGCTGCGCCACTGGTCGGTGAGCCGCCGCGTCGCCACGGTGAGCAGCCAGCCGCGCGGGTTCTCCGGGACGCCCTCCCCCGGCCACTGCACGGCGGCGGCGAGCAGCGCCTCCTGCACGGCGTCCTCGCAGGCGTCGAAGGCGCCGTGCCGCCGCACGAGCGTGCCGAGCACCTGCGGCGCGAGCGCGCGCAGCAGGTCCTCGACGGCCGGGGGCGTCCTCACATCTCCGTCCCGGCCTCGGTCATGACCGCCCGGACCTCCATGTACCCGCCGTACCGGACGTCCGGCCAGCGCGAGGCGATCTCCACGGCCCGTTCCTGCGACTCGCAGTCGACCATGATGTAGCCGGCGAAGTGCTCCTTGGCCTCCAGGAACGGCCCGTCGGTCACGGCCGGCTGCCCGTCCCTCGCCCGGACGGTCTTCGCCGTGGTCGCGTCGGCGAGGGCGTTGCCCTGCACCATCTCCCCCGACTCGGTGAGCTCCGCCATGATCGCGTCGACCTCGCCGAACAGCGCCTCGCGCTCGGCCTCCGTCAGCTCCTCCACGAAGCCGGGACGGTTGTAGATCAGCAGCATGTACTTCACGGGTGCTCCTCTTGTTCGCGGTTCCGGGCGGCCGCGGCGGCCGCTCGTCACAGAACGATCGGAGCCGCGGACACGTTCTCGACATCCCCCGCCGCGATCCGCGAAAAATTCTTCGGCGGGATCAGATCTCGTCGCCGAGCCGGTGGCACAGGGCCGCCAGCGCGGGCGCGTCCGGCACCTGGGAGGCGACCGCCATCAGGTCCGTCCGGCCGGAGTGCGACCGGACGGCCACCATCCCGTTCTCGATCACCACGTCGCGGACGTCCTTCCACGGCAGCCGCTCGCCGTCCTTCTCGACCCCGTCGAGGTCCACGGTGAACGGGCCCAGCCGCACCGGCTCCCGGGCCCGCACCGCCGCCAGGCGGCGCGGGACGAGCCGGGCCGTCACCTCCTCCGCGACGGCGACGCCGAGCGCCCGGACGTCCGGGATGTCGTCTTCGAGGCGCAGCACGCGGCCGTCCTCCGCCACGATCGTGAAGCGCCAGCGGGTCCGCGGCCCGCCGCTCCGGCCGGAGACCGTCACCGACGCCAGCTCGTCCCAGGCGTAGGCGGCCTCGCCGTCCGGCCCGGTGACCGAGAGGCCGCCCGAGTAGAGGCGCGCGACCCGGTGGCGGAGGCGCGGGCGGTCGCGGCCCGCGATCCAGCCGGCGGCGGCCGCGTAGCCCATCGCGAGCAGCAGCGCGGGGATCCCCACCCACCAGACGCGGTCGCGCAGGTAGGAGACGGCGCCGGGGATCAGCGCCAGCGACGCCAGGCTCAGCAGGCCCAGCCACAGCCACGTGCGGCGGCCCGCGGCCCTGCCGTCGAACGTCCGGATCGGCTCGCCCAGCCGATCATGAGGCGGCGCCACGCCGCGCTACCGGGCCTGCCCGGCCCGCGTTCCGTCCACGAAACGGCCGTACGGCATCGCAGCCTCCCCTCGGGGTGTCGTCGTCCATACCGTACGTCTCCCCACTTATGGTGCACAGCGACAAAGTGATCACCAAGAAGTTGCGGTTCGGCGCGGTCCGGGCTGGTTAATCTCGGCTCAGGACCTCAGGCGCCCTCTCCCCCGGAACGAGACTCGATGCCAACTGATCGGACCCGGCCCGCCTACAGCCGCGGGCAGCGGCGGCTGCTGACCGCCCTCGCCGGCCTCGTCGTCGCCGCGCTCGCGGCCGGCGCGTACGTTCTCACCTACGCCGTGCTCCGCGAACTCGCGCTCGCCGGCGGGGTGAGCCGGCGCTGGGCGCCGCTGTACCCGGTGATGGCCGACACGCTCGTCGCGATGACGATCCTGTCGCTGGTCGTCACCCGGGGCGCCCGCTGGTGGACGCGGCTGCTGCGCTGGGCGCTGCTGCTCGCCCTCGTCGCCGGGGGCGCCGCGCTGCACGTCCAGCACTCGGTGTGGGGCTACGCGTCCCTGCCGGACGACGCGGTGAAGGCCGGGATCGCCGTGGCGCCGCACGTCATGCTGGTGATCGCGCTCTGGCTGTGGCTGACGATGTTCAAACAGATCCGGGTGGCCCGGCCCGCCGCCGAGGACCCGGGCGCACCCGCGGAGACGCAGCAGCGCGGCCATGTGAAGGTGCTGGAGCCGGCCGCGCCCCCGCTCGCCCTGGAGGCCCCCGCCGAGACCGCGCCGGAGCCGCACGCCCCCTTCCCCGGGGAACAGTTGCCCGAGGAACAGGACGAGCTGATCCCGTTCCTCCCGGAGACCGCCGCCCCCGAACCGGAGATCCACGAGCCGGAGATCCACGAGCCGGAACACCACGAGCCGGAGGCTCAGGAGCCGGAGCGCCCCGCGGCGGACGCGCACGACCCCGCCGAGCAGCAGCCCGCCGCCCCGGAGCCCGGCGGGTTCGAGGACGCCCCGTACGCCGGGAGCCTGTCGTCCGAGCCGGCGCCGCCGCTGGACGCGCTGCCCGAGCCGAGGCCGTCGCTCGACCCCGTCCCGGCGCTGCTGCCGACGGACGTCGAACTCGTCCGGAGCCATGACCGCGAGGAGGCGCCGAAGCGGCCGGTGGCGGCGACGACCCGGCCCGACATCGTGGTGCCCGTCCCGTCCGGCCCGCCCGGCGCGGACGAGGACCTCCACGACGCGCCGCCCGCCGACCGCGCCGAGGACCCCGACGCCGGCGACCGCCCGGCCAAGGAGTGGAACCCGCCGCCGTCCGGCAACTTCCGCAGCGGCCCCACCCCGCCCGCCGACTAGCGGGACGGGTCCGGGGTAGGGGGCCCGGCATGAGCGCCCTCCTCGCTCGGCTCCTCGACGACGCCGCGCTCGTCCCGCCGGCCTCCGCCCCGCCGGCCGAGGCCCTGCCCGCCTACCGGGCCGCCGCCCGCGCGCCGGTCACCGGGCGGCTGCGCTGCCCCGCGTCCCGGTTCGCCGAACTGCGGACGCATCTCGTCCCGGAGGACCTCCTCGACCTCGTCCTCGTCGCGGACACCGGCCTCGAGGAGCTGCCGAAGGCGCTGGACGCGGTCGAGGCGGAGCCGCGGGTCCGGCTCCCGGCCGTGGAGATCGCCGTGTCGGAGGACGCCGACCAGGCGCGGGCCGTGGCCGTGGCGGTGGCGCGGCTGCCCGCCGGGGTCCCCGCGCGCGTCGAGGTGCGCCCCTCGCCCGGCTGGCGGGACGCGCTGGACCGCATCGCCGCCGCCCGCGACCACGGCGTCCCCCTCGGCGCCGCGACCCGGACGGCGCCGGCGGCGTTCATCGCGGCCTGCGCCGATCGCGAACTCGACTTCACCTGCCCGGCCGGGACGGCCCGCGAGGCCCTGACCGTCCTGCTGGGCGCGGCGCACGCCGCCGGCGACGCCGGTGAACGCGACATCGCGCGGATCCTCGACCGCACCGACGCCGCGGGCCTGGCCGCCGAAGCTCGCGAGCTCCCGGACGAGGCCGCGCGGGCCGCCCGCCGGCTGCTGGCCGCGGTCGGCGTCCGGCGCCTCGGCGCGGCGCGCGCGGAACTGCACCGGCTGGGCCTGATCGAATCGCCGGACACGGGGGAAGATATGTCTCCATGACGACCGAGTCGTGGGTTGAGGTGGACGAGGACGCCGGGTTCGGCATCGAGAACCTGCCGTACGGGGTGTTCGCGCGGCCCGGGGAGCTGCCGCGCGTCGGCGTCGCCATCGGCGACCGCGTCCTCGACCTGGCCGCGATGTCCGCGGCCGGGCTGGTGGAGGACCGCCGCTACTTCGCCTCGGGCTCGCTGAACGCGTTCATGGTCGCGGGGCGCCGCGCGTGGCGGGCGAACCGGGAGCGGGTGACGGAGCTGCTCACCGACCCGTCGTACCGGGACCGGGTCGAGCCGCACCTGCTGCCGGTCGCGGACGTGGAGCTGCTGCGGCCGTTCGAGGTCGCCGACTACGTCGACTTCTATTCGAACGAGCACCACGCCGTGAACGCCGGGCGGATCTTCCGGCCGTCCGGCGACCCGCTGCCGCCCAATTGGAAGCGGCTGCCGGTCGGCTACCACGGCCGCGCGGGCACCGTGTACCCGTCGGGGACGCCGATCATCCGGCCGTGCGGGCAGCGCCGCGCGCCCGGCGACGACGAGCCGTCCTACGGCCCGTCGCTGCGGCTGGACTTCGAGGCGGAGGTCGGGTTCGTCGCGGGCGTCCCGTCCTCGGCCGGCCGGGGCGTCGCGACGGGCGCGTTCCGCGACCACGTGTTCGGGTACGTGCTGGTGAACGACTGGAGCGCGCGCGACCTGCAGGCATGGGAGTCGCAGCCGCTCGGGCCGTTCCTCGGCAAGTCGTTCGCGACGTCGGTCTCCTCGTGGGTGGTGCCGGTCGCGGCGCTGGAGGCGGCGCGCACCGACCCGCCCGTCCAGGACCCGGCGCCGCTGGACTACCTGCGCTGCGACGAGCCGTGGGGCCTGGAGCTGCGCCTGGAGGTGCTGATCAACGGGCAGGTGGCGGCGCGCCCGCGGTTCGCGTCGATGTACTGGACGTCGCCGCAGCAGCTCGCGCACGCCACGGTGAACGGCGCGCCGCTGCGCACCGGCGACCTGTTCGCCTCCGGGACGGTCTCGGGCCCGGAGCGCGACCAGCGCGGCTGCATGCTGGAGCTGAGCTGGAACGGCCAGGAGCCCCTCGAACTGCCCGACGGCACGAAGCGCACGTTCCTGGAGGACGGCGACACGGTCACGATCCGCGCGCAGGCGCCGGGGGCGTCCGGCTCGCGCATCACTCTGGGCGAGGTGACCGGCACCGTCCACCCGGCGCAGGGCTAGGGGCCGGGAGGCAGGACCAGGGCGGTCGCCACGGCGGCGAGGCCCTCGCCCCGGCCGGTGAGGCCGAGGCCGTCGGTGGTGGTGGCGGAGATCGTCACCGGGGCGCCGCCGAGGGCCTCGGTGAGGGTCTTCTCGGCCTCCGCGCGGCGCTTGCCGATCTTCGGACGGTTGCCGATGATCTGAACGGCCACGTTGCCGATGGTGAAGCCCGCCTCGGTGACGCGGCGGGCGACCTCGCCGAGGAGGTCGGTGCCGGACGCGCCGGACCAGCGCGGGTCGGCGGTGCCGAAGACGGCGCCGAGGTCGCCGAGCCCGCAGGCCGACAGGAGGGCGTCGCACGCCGCGTGCGCGGCGACGTCGCCGTCGGAGTGCCCGGCGAGGCCGTGGCCCTCACCCGGCCATTCGAGCCCCGCGACCTGGAGCGGGCGCGGGGTGGACGAGAACGGGTGGACGTCGGTACCGACGCCCACCCGTGGCAGCCTCGTGCTCAATTCGGTCGACCGCTCAGCTGGCCAGGACCTCGTCCAGCAGGGCCTCTGCCTTGTCCTCGTTGGTCTTCTCGGCGAGCGCGAGCTCGCTGACCAGGATCTGGCGCGCCTTGGCGAGCATCCGCTTCTCACCCGCGGACAGGCCGCGCTCCTTGTCGCGCCGCCAGAGGTCGCGGACGACCTCGGCGACCTTGTTGACATCACCGGAGGCGAGCTTCTCAAGGTTCGCCTTGTACCGGCGCGACCAGTTGGTGGGCTCTTCGGTGTAGGGTGCGCGAAGCACCTCGAACACCTTCTCAAGTCCTTCTTGGCCGACGACGTCCCGGACGCCCACGTCCTCGACGTTCTCAACCGGGACCCGCACTGTCAGGTCACCCTTGTCAACCTTCAGGACCAGATAGGTCCTGTCCTCACCCTTGATGGTGCGAGTCTCGATGGCCTCGATCCGAGCAGCCCCATGGTGGGGGTAGACGACGGTGTCGCCGACCTGGAAAGTCATGTGACAAGTACCCCTTCCGCTAGAACCAGGGTAGCACGGAAACGAGCATGGCTGAACCGGCCATCCAGGCATATGCGCAGGTCAAACCGCATATTGGGGTATTGACAAAGCCCTTTAATGGTGCATCGGCGTCCAGTTCCCCGTACTCAGTGTAGCCGGGAGATCACCGTGATCCCATCGAAACGCCATTACCGGTAAGGGGTCGCCGTGACAAGCATCCGTCCCGCCGGACCCGCGCACGCGTTCCATACTGGGAGGTGAGCCTTCCGCGCGGTGCGGGTACGAAGCGCCCGGAAGGGTTCGAACTGGACGGCGGCCCGGGTGACGCGACCCGTTGAGGGAGGTGCGGCGTGAGGCCGGACGGCGGCGACCCCGACGACTACGGGCTTCCCCGCGTTGACGTCGTGGTGCCCGATGACGCGCGCGAGCTCGAGCGCGACATGGCCGCCTACCACCGCGAGGAGCGGCGCCGGCGGCGCCGCGCCCGGGTCCGGCGGCTCACCCGCCCGGTCACCCGGTTCGGCGTCGCGATCCCGATCATCGCGGGCGCGCTGCTGGTCGCGCTGCTCAGCGGGGTGCTCATGACGGCGTTCGGCCCGCGCCCGGTGCCGCGGCCGACCGGCGCGCAGCTCGCCCCCCGCCCGTCCGCGAGCCCCGGCGAGATCGGCGGGCTGCTGCCGGACCGGGAGGTCGGCACCGGCGCGGACGGCGACGTGCCCACCTCGCTGCGCGACCTGCGCCCCGGCGTCATCGGCATCGTCCCGCCCGCGTACGAGTGCGAGAGCGTGGTGGCCGACCTCGCCGCCAAGACCTGGCAGTACAAGCTCAACTTCTGGCTCGTCGCCGACCCGCGCCCGGCCCCCGGGAAGAAGGCGACCCCGATGAAGGACCTGAAGGCGTGCGCGGGCACCGCCCACGGCGGCACGCCGCTGATCCTGGAGGACCGGGCGGGCGTCCTCGCCGCGGCCTACTCCCCCGCGCCCGGCACGCCCGGCCCCACCGGCACCGGCCTCACCGCCGTGTTCGTCCAGCCGGACGGCATCGTCACCGAGATCGTCCGCGGCCCCAGGCCGGGCCCGGAGCTCACCGGCCGGGTCGAGGCGCTCGGCACCGGTTACTGAGCCCCGGCGGGCACGGCCCTCCGGCCCGATCTGATCTCCGTGCGCGCGTGCGCATGTTCCGCGCGTGCGCGAGCATGATCCGGACGTGCGCGGGCGTGTCGGCGACCCCGGGGAGGGGTCCGCGCCAGGGTCTCGCTACGCTTCCCCTGGCGTATCTCACGCCGCCATCACCATGACATCTCGCGAGGAGACCGACGCCGTGATCCGAAACAGCCGTCGAGTGGTCGTGCTCGCCGTGGCGGGCGCCGTCGCGATCGCGCCGGTGATCTCCGGTTGCGGCGCCGGCATGTCGCCCCAGTCCGCCGCCCCGACGCGGCTGACCGAGGGCGTCAACGTGGCGATCCCCATGGACAAGAAGGCCGCCACCCAGATCGACCTGCGCAACATGTTCCTGCTGGGCGCGCAGGACGGGCAGCTGCTCAAGGCGGGCGCGGACGTCCCGCTCTACGGCGTGCTGATCAACCAGGTCAAGGGCCGCCCGGACCGGCTGGTCGCGGTCAGCTCGCCCGCCTTCGGCCAGGCGAAGATCGCGGGCGGCTCGGTCACGCTGCCGCCCGCCTCGGTGGACGGGATGGGCGGCATGGTCTCCCTGCTCGGCAAGCCGCAGCCGAAGGCGAGCGCCTCCGCCACGCCGTCCGGCGGGCAGACCGGGCAGCCGTCCGGCACCGCGAGCCCGCGGACCACCGCCGGCACCGGCGCCACGCCGAACACCACCAGCACCCCGACGTCGGAGAACACCACCAGCCCGCAGGAGAGCGGCCTCCCGGTGACCCCCGGCCCGGGCGACCAGCCGCTCGTGGTGCTGAGCGGGCTCACCCAGGACCTGGTCGCCGGGTCGACCGTCCCGGTGCGGATGCAGTTCGAGCACGCCGGCGCCATCGAGTTCCAGGTGCCCGTGGCGCCGCGCCAGGAGGACTTCGCCACCTACCCGCTCGCCACGCCCACGACGCAGCCGTCCGGCACGCCCGGGGCGACCGGCAGCCCGTCGCCGGGCGCGACCGGGTCGCCGTCGCCCGGCACGTCCGAGACGCCCGGCGCGACAGGGTCGCCGTCGCCCGGCGCCTCCGAGACGCCGGGTGCCTCCGGGGGCCACTGACCCCCCTCCCGCGCACGCGAGAACGCGAGAACGGCCCGCTCCCAGCCGGGAGCGGGCCGTTCCTCATGCCGGTGGGGCACTCATGATCAGGGCTCGAACTTGTAGCCCAGGCCGCGGACGGTCACGATGTACCGCGGCGTGGACGGCGCCTCCTCGATCTTGGCGCGGAGGCGCTTGATGTGGACGTCCAGCGTCTTGGTGTCGCCCACGTAGTCGGCGCCCCAGACGCGGTCGATCAGCTGCATCCGGGTGAGGACGCGGCCGGCGTTGCGGAGCAGCACCTCCAGCAGCTCGAACTCCTTCAGCGGCAGCTGGACCGGCTCACCGCCGACGCTGACGACGTGCCGTTCGACGTCCATCCGGACCGGCCCGGCCTCCAGCGTCGCGGGCGCCGGCTCGTCCACCTCGCCCTGGCGGCGCAGCACGGCCCGCATCCGGGCGATCAGCTCCCGGGTGGAGAACGGCTTGGTGACGTAGTCGTCGGCGCCGAGCTCCAGCCCGACGACCTTGTCGACCTCGCTGTCCTTCGCGGTCAGCATGATCACCGGGACGCTGGACCTGGCGCGCAGCTCCCGGCACACCTCGGTGCCCGGCAGGCCGGGCAGCATCAGGTCGAGCAGCACGAGGTCGGCACCGTTGCGCTCGAAGATGTCCAGCGCGTCGGGGCCGGTGGCGGCGACCGCCACCTCGAAGCCCTCCTTGCGCAGGTTGTACGACAGTGCGTCGCTGAACGACTCCTCGTCTTCCACGACGAGCACGCGGGTCACGGTGATGCCTCCCGGGCGGTGTTCTCTGGGGCTTGCGTTGCGGTCCCTGAGGCGGGACGAAGGGGGGCGTCGAGCAGCGGGAGCCGGATCGTGAACGTCGACCCGTGGCCCTCCTTGCTCCACACCGTCACGTCGCCGCCGTGCTTGCCGGTGACGTGCTTGACGATGGCGAGGCCGAGCCCGGTGCCGCCGGTGCGCCGCGAGCGGGCCGGGTCGACCCGGTAGAACCGCTCGAAGATCCGGCCGATCTCGGCGTCCGGGATGCCGATGCCCTGGTCGGTCACGTTGATCTCGACCTGCCGGTCGTCGCAGCGCCGGGCCGACACCACCACCCGGGTGCGCTCGGGGCTGTAGGCCACGGCGTTGTCGACGAGGTTGCGCAGCGCGGTGACGAGCAGCTCCTGGTCGGCGCGGACCTGCAGGTCGGCCTCGCCGCCGGACGCCAGCTCTATGTCCTTCTCGCCCGCCCGGAACTGGCAGCGCTCCAGGGCCTCCGCGACGACCTCGTCCAGGTCGACGGGCTTGAGGTCGGGGAGCGGCTCGTCCCCCTGGACCCGCGACAGCGTCATCAGGTCCTGGACGAGGTTGGTCAGCCGCACCGACTCGTACTGCATCCGCCCGGCGAACCGCCGGACGGCCTCGGGGTCGTCGGCGGCGTTCTCGACGGTCTCGGCGAGCAGCGACAGGGCGCCCACCGGGGTCTTCAGCTCATGGCTGACGTTCGCCACGAAGTCGCGCCGGATCGCCTCGGTGCGGTGCATGTCGGTGAGGTCCTCGGCGAGCACGAGGACGAGCCCGTGCGAGCCGAGCGGCGCGACCCGGACCGCGAACCAGCGCCCGTCCGCCCGGCTCCGCGCACTCGTCGGCCCGACCTGGATCTCGGTCTCCCGGATCTCCCCGTCCCGGCGGACGAGCCGGGCCATGGCGAGGACCTCGTCCACCACCAGCCGGTCGCCGCTGACGAGGCCGTAGGCGCGCGCGGCGGAACTGGCGCGCAGCACCCGGTCCTCCCCGTCCACGACCACGGCCGACGACCGCAGGACGCTCAGCACCGACGCCACGCCCGGGGGCAGTGTTCCCACCGGGGCGGTCTGGGGCACCGTCCGCTGGGCTCGCTCGCTCACGCGCACCGCCAATCCAGTCGTGAGCCCGATGGCGAGCCCGGCGAGCCCGGCGAGGCTCGCGACAATCTCGACCTCCACACCACGGATCGTAAGCGGCGAAACGAGCTACCCTTCCCCGAGATGCAGGTCAGGTACGTCTCGTTCCCTTAAAGTTCACCTTCTCCTCCGGGGTCGTTCATGACGGCCGGGCAGGCTGTTGCGTGGGCGAGTCCGCCCTCCCCCGGTTCACAGCGAAGGACTTCAATTGCGCGACGCCTACCACGAGGAACTCGACTCCCTCACCGACAGCCTGGTGGAGATGACCCGCCTCGTCCGGTCCGCGATGGCCCGCGCGGTGACCGCCCTGCTGGACGCCGACCTGCGGCTCTCGGAGGAGGTCATCAGCGGTGACGAGCACGTCAACAAGATCGACGCCGACATCGAGGCGACCGTCTTCGACCTGATGGCGCGCCAGCAGCCGGTCGCCGGCGACCTGCGCACGCTGATCACGGCGCTGCGGATGAGCGGCGACCTGGAGCGCATGGGCGACCTCGCCGTGCACATCGCCAAGACCGCCCGCCGCAGGCACCCCGAGACGGCCGTCCCGCCGGAGCTGCAGGCGACCGTCCTGGAGATGGGGCAGATCGCCGAGCGCATGATCGCCAAGACGGGCAGCGTCATCGCGTCCCAGGACGTCGAGATGGGCCTCGAACTCGACGCCGACGACGACCAGATGGACCGCCTCCACCGGCGGCTGTTCGACATCCTGCTGTCCCCGAAGTGGAAGCACGGCGTCGAGCCGGCCGTCGACATCACCCTGGCCGGGCGCTACTTCGAGCGCTTCGCCGACCACGCCGTCCACGTCGCCGAGAACGTCGTCTACCTGGTCACCGGCCAGCGCCCCGAGGAGATCACCGAGGTTCAGTAGGCCCGGCACCCGCGTGGACGCGACGCCCCCGGAAGGTGACACGCCTTCACTCGGCGGACCGCGCTAGCCTGCTGCCCACCGAGACGGCGTTCACGGAGGGCACAGCGGTGGAGCCCCTTCAGCCGGGCGATCCGGACAGGATCGGCCCCTACCGGGTGGTGGCCCGGCTCGGCGCCGGCGGCATGGGCAGGGTGTACCTCGCCCGGTCCCGCAGCGGACGGCCGGTGGCGGTGAAGGTCGTCCACAGCCGGTACGCCGGGCAGGCCAGGTACCGTGCCCGGTTCCGCCGCGAGGTGGACGCCGCCCGCCGGGTCGTCGGCGCCTTCACCGCGCCCGTCCTGGACGCGGACGCGGACGCGCCGACGCCGTGGCTCGCCACCGCCTACCTGCCGGGGCCGTCGCTGCGGGAGGCGGTCGCGGAGTTCGGGCCGCTGCCCGCGGACGCCGCACGGGCGCTGGCCGCCGGGCTCGCCGAGGCGCTCGCGGCGATCCACCGCTGCGGCCTCGTGCACCGCGATCTGAAACCGGCGAACGTGCTGCTGACCGCGGGCGGCCCCCGGGTGATCGACTTCGGCATCGCGCGGCCGGACGACGCCGCCCCCCTCACCCGCGCCGGCCACCCGATCGGCTCGCCCGGGTTCATGTCCCCCGAGCAGGTGCGGGGACGGGAGATCGGCCCGGCCTCCGACGTCTTCACCCTCGGTGCGACGCTGGCCTACGCGGCGTCCGGGGTGGAGCCGTTCGGTACCGGCCCGGTGCACACCCGCCACCTGCGGGTGATGAACGTCCAGGCGGACCTCGGTGCGATCACGGAACCGTGGCTGCGGGACCTGGTGACGGCGTGCCTGCGGGCCGAGGCGTCCACGCGCCCGTCGGCCGCCGAGGTGCTGGACCGGCTCGGGGCGCTGGACGGCCCGCCCCTGCTGGGCGTCGGCTGGCTGCCCGCACCGGTCGCCGCGGAGGTGGAGCGCCGCACGGCCGAGGTCGTCCCGGAGGCGCCGCCGCCTGCGGGACCGTGGCGTCCGGGACGCCGGACGGTGCTCGCCGGGATCGGCGCGGGCGTGCTGGCCGTCGCGGGGACGGGCGTGCTCCTGCGC
Organism: Actinomadura sp. NPDC049382; assembly: GCF_040677125.1. Classification (NCBI taxonomy): domain Bacteria; kingdom Bacillati; phylum Actinomycetota; class Actinomycetes; order Streptosporangiales; family Thermomonosporaceae; genus Actinomadura; species Actinomadura sp. NPDC049382. Next base: position 32,237 of record NZ_JBFARO010000012.1, on the reverse strand, counting down.
GACGGGACGGCCGGCGGGCCCGCGTCCGGCGGCTCTCGGGGACCCTCGAAGCCGCCGCCCAAAGGCGTCCCGCTGTGGAAACGGCCGCTCGGCCACGAGAACGCGGGCTTGGAGACCGCCGGAGGCGTGGTCCTGGTGAGCGCCGAGGAGAGCGTACGGGCACTGGGCCCGAGCGGCGGTGAGCAGTTGTGGAAGCGCGACGACGCGTCCGCCACCGTCTCCGGCGACGACGTGTACCTGGCGGAGAACGAGGGCAAGCGGCTGCGCGCCGTCCGGGCATCCTCCGGCGGCACTCGATGGACGTACGACTTCGCGTTCGGCGAGGGCCCGAGCCGTCTCGCGGCGTCCGACCGGGTGGTCTGCTTCGCCGTCTCGCAGGCCGGCCGGGACGGGCGGGCGGGCGTCGGCGCGCTGAACCGTGCGGACGGGCGGCGGCTCTGGACGAGCCGGCTCGGCGACGACCCGGACGCCATCGCCGCCCGCGGAGACCTCGTGGTCGCCGCGTCGTCCGACGGGCTGGCCGCGCTGGACGCCGGCACCGGACGGGCCCGGTGGACGCGGCCGATGGACCACGGCGACTACCTGATCATCGGCCGGGAGCTGGTCTTCGCCTGCGACCGCGTCGGAACGCTGCACGCGCTGCGGGCCGCCGACGGAGGCGTCCGGTGGCGGCGCCGGAACGTGGCCGCCCGGTCGGGACGGCTCGGCGACGGCCTCCTCTACCTGGAGGGGTCGGACGCCGAGATCCTCGCCCTGGAGGCGTCCACCGGGCGGACGGCCTGGTCACGCCGCCTCGCGCGGGTGGAGAACGACCCCAGGAGCCAGGCGACCGCGCTGCAGATGTCGGGCACGATCTTGTACGCAGCGTGCACCGACGGCACACTGTACGCGTTGAACGCGGCAGACGGCCGCGTCCGCTGGACGTATGCGGCGGAGGCGATCCGGGTCAGCGTCCCCGTGAGCGCCGCCGGACGGGTGTTCGCCGTAACGGTGGACGGGCATGTCCGAGCGCTCGCTCCGCCCGAGACCCCCGGAGGATCACGTGGAGGCTCTTGAGCCCGGCGACCCGCGCACGGTCGAGGCGCCGCGGGGCGGCTACCGGCTGCTCGCGCGGCTCGGCTCCGGCGGCATGGGGACGGTCTACCTGGGGCGTTCCGCCGCCGGGCGGGTCGTGGCCGTCAAGCTCGTGCACCCCGAGTTCGGTGCCGACCTGCGGTTCCGGGAGCGGTTCCGGCGCGAGGCGGAGCTGTCGGCGACGGTCGGCGGCGGGTTCACCGCACCCGTCGTCGACGCCGATCCGGACGCCCCGCGCCCATGGCTGGCGACCGAGTACCTGCCGTCGGTGCCGCTGCGGGACGCCGTCCAGAACTGGGGCCCGCTGCCGCCGGACGTTGTCCGGTACCTGGCGGCGGGCGTCGCGGAGGCGCTGCTCGACCTGCACCGGGCCGGGATCGTCCACCGGGACCTGACGCCCGCGAACGTCCTGCTGACCGCGGACGGCCCGCGCGTGATCGACTTCGGGATCGCCCGCGCGCTGGACGCCGCCACGATCACGCACCCCGAGACCTCCCTCGGTTCGCCGGGGTTCATGTCCCCCGAGCAGGCCGCCGGCGACCGGATCGGCCCGGCGAGCGACGTCTTCACGCTCGGGGCGACGCTGCTGTACGCGTCCACCGGCACGGAGCCGTTCGGTACCGGCCTGTGGCACGAGCGGCTCGCCCGGCTGCGCTCCGAACGGCCGCGGTTCGACCGGGTCCCGGACGAGTCGCTGCGTGCGGTCATCGCCGGCTGCATGGAGCGCGACCCGTCGCTGCGGCCCACCGCCGGGGAGCTGGCCGAGCGGCTCGCGGAAGCCGCCCCCGAGGCCGCCTGGCCCGCCCCGATCGCGGCCGCGATCGACCGGCGGCGGCGCGAGGCCGCGAACCCGCCCGCCCCGCGCCGGGACCGGACCCCGGTCGTCATCGCGGCCGTCGCCGCGATCGTGCTCCTGGCCGCGGGGGTCTCCGCCGCCCTCTGGTACCAGGGCCGAGACCCCGGGACGGACGCCGCGGGCGCACCCGCCCAGGCGACCCCGGCGGCGCCGGCGTCCCGGTCGGCGCCGGCCGCGTCGCCCACGCCGGTCGGCGTGATCCGGTTCTCCCTCTCCGGGGACGGCGAGGTCGAGTCGCTGACGTACACGGTGAACGGCGAGTCCAAGACGGTGGAGAACGTCGAACTGCCGTGGGAGATCACGGTGCCGATCCCGTCCTCGGTGCCCAGGACGGCGTACGAGCTCGACCTGCGGAGCAGCGGCGGCGAGGTCCGCTACAACGTCGACGTGGACGGGCGGCTCCTCACCCGCGGGGTCAACGTCGGCGGGGGCACGGGCCACGCGGAGGGCATCTACTGATGGACGGGACCAGACCTCGGCCAAAGGTCGACATCCTGCCCGCCGGAGGCGGCAGCCTCGCCCACGGCCTGCCGCCCGCCGCCCCGGGGACGCTGTTCGCCCGGGGGCCGAGCGGCGGGATGCGCGTGGCGCCGGAAGCCCGGTTCTCCCTCATCTTCGGGCGGGGCGAGCCGGACGTGCACGTCTCTGTGGGAGGCCACGACCCGTACGTCAGCCGCCAAGCCGGATACATCCGCCATGACGGCTCGCACTGGGTGCTGCACAACATCGGCAGGCTGGCGATCCGGTTCCCCGACCGCCTCGTCCTCGGCGGACATCACGCCGCGCTCCCCCCGTCCTACACTCCCCTGATCATCGTCGCCCCGAACCAGGAGCACCTGCTCGAAGTGAGCATCGCCCCCCGAACCCGCTGGGAGGCCGAAGACCGGCACGAGGTCGGCACCTCCGACCCGGACGGCTGGCCGCTCACACCCGTCGAACACCTCGTCCTGGTCTGCCTGAGCCGCCGCTACCTCGCCCAAGAGCCCGCCCCGCAGCCCCTCACCTGGGTCCAGGTCGCCGACGAACTGGGCCGCCTGCGTCCGGACGAACGATGGACCGCCAAGCGCGCCGCCCACATCGTCGCCGAGGTGCGCAAGCGCCTCAACCCGCACGTCCCGGGCCTGCGGGAGAGCGAGCTTTCGCCGCCGCTGGGCAACCAGCTCAACCACAACCTGATCACCGAACTGCTCGTCAGCGCCACGATCGTCCAGTCCGACCTGGCGTTCCTGGAGTGAGCCGTCCCGGGACCGGTCCCGGAGCCGTTCGGCCATACTTCCACCGACCACGTCGAGAAAGGAAGCCGATGCCGACGGTAACGGGCACACGGGCGGCGCTGGCCGGGTCGGGGCCGAGGGACGCAAAGCGGTCATCTCGATCGAGCACGAGCAGGCGGACGACCATCCAGACCAAGACCATGCAGATCAGTAGGGCGCTGCCCATCGCCGCGGCCCTCGGGCTCGTGCTCGCCGGCTGCGGGCAGGCGTCCCTCCCGGAAGCCGCGGACGGGACCGACCTCAAAGCCTGCGCCGACGCCGACTGCACCGTCCGCGTCGGCAACGGGGCCGAGATTCCCCTTGACGACGAGTTCGGCATGACCCCGGTCCAGATCACCATCAGCGGGGACGAGATCACCTGCAAGTCCACGGACGGCGGCGGCTCGTCCTTCTCCGTCTCCGGGAGCGCCAAGGTCCGCAGCCGGCTGCAGAGCATCTCCATCGAAGCCCTCGGAATCAAGGGAGACGAAGCCGTCGTGAAGATCACGCCTTAGCCGGGGGCCGCCGAGGAGGCGGCCCCCGGCGGTTCCTTCCCGCGGCCGCGCCGGAGCTTTTGCCGCGGCTGTCCCGCGGCGCCCGGGTTTGAGATCATTCACTCGAGGATGTGATCCGACCCGGGGAGGACGGCATGTCGTCATGGCCGGGGGCCGTGGCCGTCGTGATCGGCATCCTGGCGTTCGTGATCTGGGTGTCCGTCCTGCGGACCGACATGATCTGCAAGCTCTGGGCACCGGTCGTGCGGTCCGCCGGGGACGACGTCCTGCGGGCAGCCGTGATGTCGGTCATCCTGTACATCGTCGGCATGATCGCGTTCGGGCTGGTCCTGCTCGCGGTGCACGCGGCGCTGGACGGGCTGTTCGCGCGGGCGGCGGCGCTCGTGCTGAGCCTGCTGTACGCGCCGGTGGCGTTCATGCCGATGCCCGATCGGAGCGGTTCGCCCTACGGGGACGTCCGGCGCACCCTCGTGCGCGCGGGGGCGTCGGAGCGGCAGGCGCGGGCCTGCGCGTGGGCGGCCGGACCGCTGGCGTTCGCCGGGCTCGCGGCCGTCGGCGCGGGGATCGCCTCCGCGTTCGCGGGGTGAGGGGCCGCCGCGGCGGCCCCTCGGGCGTCACTTCTTGCGGCCGCGCCGGGGCTTGTCCTTCTTCGCGTCCTTGGCGTCCTTCGCGGGCGGCGTCGGCGGCTTGGGGCCGTCCGACTTCGCGGCGCCCTGGTTCTTGACGGCCTCGATCGCGGCCTTCGCGGCGGCCGGGTCGAGGTACTCGCCGCCGCGCTTGAGCGGGCTGAAGTCGTCGTCGAGCTCGTAGACGAGCGGGATGCCGGTCGGGATGTTCAGGCCGACGATCTGCTCGTCGGAGATGTCGTCCAGGTGCTTGACCATGGCGCGCAGCGAGTTGCCGTGCGCCGCGACCATCACGGTCTTGCCGGCGGCCAGGTCGGGCACGATCGAGTCGTACCAGTAGGGCAGCAGCCGGTCGACGACGTCGGCGAGGCATTCCGTGCGCGGGATCAGCTCGGACGGCAGCTCGGCGTAGCGGAGGTCGTTGACCTGGGACAGCGGGTCGTCGTCCTTGATGGGCGGCGGCGGGGTGTCGTAGGAGCGGCGCCAGGTCATGAACTGCTCTTCGCCGAACTCCTCGCGCGTCTGCGCCTTGTTCTTGCCCTGGAGGGCGCCGTAGTGGCGCTCGTTCAGCCGCCAGGAGCGCTTCACCGGGATCCAGAGGAGGTCCGCGACGTCCAGGGCGATGTTGGCGGTGCGGATGGCCCGCTTCAGCAGGGAGGTGTGCACCACGTCGGGGGTGATGTCGGCGTCGAGCAGCAGGTCGCCGCCGCGGGTCGCCTCGCTCTCGCCCTTCGCGGACAGGTCGACGTCCACCCAGCCGGTGAACAGCCCTTCCGCGTTCCAAACGCTTTCGCCATGCCGGAGCAATACCAGGGTCGCCATGCCGCAGAGCCTATCGGCCCGCCGGAGGTCACTCGCGGTTGGCCGGGTCCGCGAAGGAGGCGAACGCCCGCAGGTTGGCGAGGCTCTCGCCGCGCTTGACCCGCCAGTCCCACTCGCGCTGGATGGACGTCTTGAACCCGCGCTCCAGCGCCTTGTCGAAGTTCTCGTCGGAGTAGGTGAGGACGCAGCCGAGCACGCGGTCGATCTCGTCCGGGGAGATCGAGTCGAGGGGCAGCTTCCCGACGAGGTGGACGTCGCCGACGTCGTCCAGGGCGAACGCGACCCCGTACATGCGGCCGTTCTTCTCCAGCAGGAACCGGTAGAACTCGGCGTGGTTCTCGTCCGGGCGGCGGCAGAAGAACGCCTCGACGTGCAGGGAGTGGTCGCCGACGATCAGCCACGTCATCGTGGCGAGCTTGTGCTGGCCGGGGAGCTTGACGAAGAACGCGTTCTCGCGCGGCTCGTCGAACTCCAGCTCCGCCGCCTTGAGCGCCTCCCTGATGGTCTCGACGTGGTTCATGCGCACCTCCTGCGGGGGGACGACCCCCCGCGCCCCCCGGTTCGCTCCGCTCATGCGGTGACCTCTGCGGGGGCGACGTTGACGGCCGGGATCGACATGGCACCGGTATACACGTCGAGGAGGCGGTCGACGGTGGCGTCCCAGCCGAAGCCGTCCGCGTGTCGGACGGCGCCGCGGGCGAGGCGCGCGTGCAGGCCGGGTTCGGCCTGCAGCCGGCGCAGGACGGCGGCGTAGTCGGCCGGGTCGTGCCCGGAGATCAGCACGCCGGACTCGCCGTCCGCGACGGCGGTGCACAGGCCGCCGACGCGGGACGCGACGACGGGCGTCCCGCACGCCTGCGACTCGACGGCGACGAGCCCGAACGACTCGCTGTGGGACGGGACGACGGTGACGTCCGCGGCCCGGTACCAGTCGGCCAGCTCGCGCTGGGGGCTCGGCGGCTCGAAGCGCATGACGTCGGTGATGCCCAGCTGGGCGGCGAGGGACTGGAGCCCCTCGGGGCGGCAGCGGCCGGAACCGGACGGGCCGCCGACGACGGCGACGACGAGCTTGGCGCGCAGCGCCGGGTCGTCGGCGAGCATGCGGGCCACGGCGCGCAGCAGGACGTCCGGCGCCTTCAGCGGCTGGATCCGGCCGACGAACAGCAGCACGTACGCGTCGCGGGGCAGCCCGAGCCGGCGGCGGGCCGGGCCGGTGCGGTGCGGGAGGAGGCCGGTGCTGCGGGCGAGGATCGGCGACTCGGGCCGGAACATCGACAGGTCGACGCCGGGGCTGACGGTCGCGACCCGCGCGGGGTCGGCGCCGTAGAGGTCCACGAGCTCGCGGGCCTCCTTGGCGGTGTTGGCGACGAGCTGGTCGGAGGACGCCGCGACCTGCTCCTCGCCGAGGACGCGCTCGGCGGGCTCGGGCTTGTCGTCGTCGGCGAGCGCCGCGTTCTTGACCTTCGCCATCGTGTGCATCGAGTGGACGAGCGGCACGCCCCACCGCTGCTTGACCGCCCACCCGGCCTGGCCGGACAGCCAGTAGTGCGTGTGCAGGAGGTCGTAGTGGCCGGGGTCGTGGGCCGCCTCGACCCGCAGCACCCCGGACGTGAATCCGCACAGGTGGCGGGGGAGCTCGGTCTTGTCCAGCTCCTCGAACGGCCCGGCGACGACGTTGCGGACGAGCACGCCCGGAGCGAGTTCGACCACCGGGGGCAGGGCCCGCGACGTCGCGCGGGTGAAGATGTCGACTTCCACGCCCCTCGCGGCCAGCCTCTTGGCCACCTCGACGATGTAGACGTTCATGCCGCCCGCGTCGCCGGTACCAGGTTGGTCAAGGGGGGAAGTATGAACACTGACCGTCGCAACCCGGTTGATACGACGCGACACTGAACATCACCTCCGGTAGTGCAACCTATCGACCGGGTCGGGTGTTCCCTCGGGAAGGGGGACATTCGTGACTTCTCGCCACAGTGACCGGTCTCACCGGCTCCCACTCCCCCGGCGGCGCCGCGCACCGCGTCTGGGACCCTGGTCGCATGCGTAAGACCGCGATAGTGACCGGAGCAAGCAGCGGGATCGGGGCCGCCACCGCGCGGCGCCTGGCGGCCGAGGGGTTCAACGTGGTGCTCGCCGCGCGGCGCCGCGACCGCCTCGACGCCCTCGCCAAGGAGATCGCCGAGACCGTGCCGGGCGCCGCGAAGATCGCCCCGGTCACCCTGGACGTGACGTCCCAGGAGTCGGTGGACGCGCTGGCGGCGGCGGTCGGCGCCTGCCACGTGCTGGTCAACAACGCGGGCGGCGCCGTCGGCCTGGAGAGCGTCGCGTCCGCCGACCTCGCCGACTGGCAGACGATGTACGACACCAACGTGCTGGGCCTGGTCCGGGTGACCAAGGCGATCCTGCCGAAGCTGATCGAGAGCGGCGCCGGGCACGTGGTGAACATCACCTCGCTGGCCGCCCACGTCCCGTACGAGGGCGGCGGCGGGTACAACGCGGCCAAGCACGCCGCCTACGCGGTCAACGACGTGCTCCGGCTGGAACTGGTCGCCGAGCCGGTGCGCGTCACCGAGATCGCGCCGGGGCTGGTGAAGACGGAGGAATTCTCCCTGGTCCGGTTCCGCGGGGACGCCGAGCGGGCCGCCAAGCCGTACGAGGGCGTCCCGGAGCCGCTCGTCGCCGAGGACGTCGCCGACTGCGTGGCCTGGGCCGTCACCCGCCCGGCGCACGTCAACATCGACCGCATCGACGTGCAGCCCCGCGTGCAGGCCGCCCCCTACAAGCTGCACCGCGAGTAGCGCGGGCTCAGCCTCGCGGGGCGACCGCCGTCCAGGGGAGGGTGACCTCGCCGAGGCGCCACCGGTGCCGCCCGCCGTACGGAAGATGCGTGAAGACGGGATGGTTCCGCGCCAGAAGCGACACCGCCTCGACCCAGCGCGCGCGGGGGCCGAACGCCGAGTGCGGCGCGGCCGTCGCCCAGCAGCGGTCGAAGTCCGCCAGCAGCGCGTGGACGGGCTCGCCCGGCACGTTCCGGTGGATCAGCGTCTTAGGCAGCCGCTCGGCCAGCACGGACGGACGTTCCAGCGAGCCCAGATGCGCGGCGAACGTGATGGTCTGGGGCCCGTCCTCGGTGAGGGTGACCCAGACCGCACGGCGTCCGATCTCGTCACACGTCCCCTCCACGAGGACCCCTGAGGGCGCCAGGCGCGCGCGCAGATCGTCCCATGCGCGCCAGGCGGCCGACTCGTCGTATTGGCGCAGCACGTTGAACGCCCTGACCAGCACGGGCGGCCGCGGCACCGGCAACTCGAACCCGCCGCGCCGAAACGACAGCCCTTCAAAAGCCGCAGCGGCTCCTTTGGCACCGACGACTCCTTTGAGGGCACCGGCACCGTTCAGCCTCAAGCCCTCTTTGGAAGCAGCGGCTCCTTTGAAGCCCACGGCTCCTTTGGGGGCCGTGGCACGCGCGGGGTCACCTGCTCCTTTGCGGTCTCCGACTCCTTTGCGGGGTTCGGAGGCTTTCGGCGGGGGCGGGTCCGGGGGTTCGGGGGGTTCGCGGAGGGCGGCGAGGAGGGTGCGGCCGGCGGCGACGCGGTCCGGCTCTATCTCGATGCCGACGACCTCCAGGCGCGGTGCGACGGCGCGCAGCCGCGCGTAGATCTCGAACGTGGTGACCGGCGAGGCGCCGTAGCCGAGGTCGACGGCCAGCGGGCGCGGGTCCGCGTGCAGCGGGCCCGCCTGGGTGGCGGCGATCCAGCGGTCGACGCGGCGGAGCCGGTTGGGGGCGGTGGTGCCGCGAGTCACCTCTCCTCGCGGCCGGCTTGCTGGGGGCACCCGGTAATTGTTCCTTCTCGCGGCCTATGCCCTGTACGTCCGAGGGCGCCGGGAAACGCCCCCCCCCGCCCACTCCCGCCACCACCGAACGAGGTTCGGTAAGTTATCGGTTACGGTGCTGCCGACGCCGTCCCCCGAGGAGTGCCGATGCTCGACCTGGCGACCCTGCACGAGGCCATCGCCGCCGCGATCCCCGACCGCGAGTGCCTGGTGTGGCGCGACCGCCGGACGACCTGGCGGGAGACGGCCGACCGCACCCGGCGGCTGGCGAACGTCCTGCACGCGCACGGCCTCGGCCTGCGCGGCACGGCGGCCGAGCCCTGGGACTCGCCGCACGACCATCTCGCGCTCTACCTGCACAACGGCCCCGAATACCTGGAGGGCCTGGTCGGCGCGCACAAGGCCCGCGTCGCCCCGTTCAACGTCAACTACCGGTACGTGGACGACGAGCTGGCGCACCTGTTCGGCGACGCCCGCCCGGCCGCCGTGCTCTTCCACGCGCGGTTCGCGGACGCCATCGGCCGGGTCGTCGAGCGGCTGGACGGGCGCCCGCTGCTCCTCCAGGTCGCGGACGAGTCCGGCGCCCCGCTGCTGCCCGGCGCGCTCGACTACGAGGACGCCCTCGCCAAGGCGCCCGCCGACCCGCTGACGGTGCGGCCCGAGGCCGGTGACCTGCACGTCCTCTATACCGGCGGCACGACCGGCATGCCGAAGGGCGTGCTGTGGCGGATCGGCGACCTGATGATCGGCCCGCTCGGCCTGCGGCGCCGCGACGGCGTCCCCGTCACCGATCTGGACGACGCCGTCGCGCGGGCCGTCCGCAGCGACGCGCGGGTGCTGGTCGGCCCGCCGCTGATGCACGGCGCCGGCACGTGGTCGGCGCTCGGCGCCTGGTGCGGCGGCGGGTGCGTGGTGTTCCCCGACCGGGTGGACGGCCTGGACGCGGCCGACCTGATGGCGACCGCCGAGCGCGAGCGGGTCACCCGGATGCCGCTGGTCGGGGACGCGTTCGCCCGTCCGATCACGGCGGCGCTGGAGGCCCGCCCGCACGACCTCGGCGCGCTCCGCACGTTCGTGAACTCGGCCGCCGCGATCAGCCCCGGCGTGAAGGCGCGGATGCTGGAACTCCTGCCGCACACCCGGATCGTGGACGTCCTCGGCTCGTCGGAGTCGGGGTTCCAGGTGACCCGGAACGGCTCGGCGGCGAGGACGTTCGCGGCGGCGCCCGGGACGGCGGTGCTGTCCGCCGACCGGTCGCGGCGCCTCGCGCCCGGCGAGGACGAGCTGGGCTGGCTGGCCAAGGGCGGCGACGCGATCCCGCTCGGCTACCTCGGCGACCCGGCGAAGACCGCCTCCACGTTCCTGACGCTGGACGGCGAGCGCCTCGTGGTGGCGGGCGACCGGGCGCGGCTGCTCGCGGACGGCACCGTCGAGGTCCACGGCCGGGAGGCGACCACGATCAACACCGGCGGGGAGAAGGTGTTCGCGGAGGAGGTCGAGTCCGTGCTGCGCGGGCTGCCGGGCGTCGCGGACGCGCTGGTCGTCGGCCGGCCGAGCGAGCGCTGGGGCACCGAGATCGTCGCGGTGGTGAGCCCCGCCGGCGGCCCGTCCGACGACGAGCTGCGCGCGGGCTGCGCCGCCCACCTGGCCCGCTACAAGATCCCGAAGGCGTTCGTCCGGACGGACGCGGGCCTCCGGCTGCCCAACGGCAAGGCCGACTACGCCGCCGCCCGCGCCCTCCTCGGCTGACGCGGCCGGCGGCGGCCGGCGGCGGCCGGCGGCGACTGACGGGCCCGGCTAAAGAACCGCGTTCGGTTTTGTAGTCCGCCCCCTGTACCGGGGGCGGCCGGTTGGACGATGCTGGCGGAATGCCGGATCTGCACTCTCTGCTCGCCGACCTCGCCGCCGAGGGCGACTCCGTCGACGCCCTCGTCGCGCCGCTGCCCGCCGCCCGCTGGGCGGACCCGACCCCGGCCGAGGGCTGGACGATCGCGCACCAGATCGCCCACCTCGCCTGGACCGACGACCAGGCCGTGGTCGCGGCCACCGACGCCGACGCGTTCGGCAAGCTCGTCGAGGAGGCGCTCGCCGACCCCGACGGCCACGTGGAGACGGGCGCGCGGGAGGGCGCGAAGGAGGACCCGGCGGCGCTCCTCGCCCGCTGGCGCGACGGGCGCCGCCGCATGGTGGCCGCCCTCGCCGCCGTCCCGCCCGGCACGCGGCTGCCCTGGTTCGGCCCGCCGATGGGCGCCGCGACGCTCGCGACCGCCCGGCTGATGGAGACGTGGGCGCACGGCGAGGACGTCGCCGACGCGCTCGGCGTCCGGCGCGAGCCGACGCACCGGCTCCGGCATGTCGCGCACATCGGCGTCCGGACCCGCGACTTCGCGTACCGCAACCGCGGCCTGGAGCCGCCGGCCGAGGAGTTCCGCGTCGTCCTGGCGGGCCCCGGCGGCGAGGAGTGGACGTGGGGTCCGGCGGACGCGCGCCAGTCCGTGACCGGTCCCGCGCTCGACTTCTGCCACGCCGTCGCCCAGCGCCGGCACCGCGCCGATCTCGCGCTCACCGCCACCGGTCCGGACGCCGACCGCTGGCTCGACATCGCGCAGGCGTTCGCCGGCCCGCCCGGCACCGGCCGCGCGCCCCAGGCCGGCTGAGAGATCGGCCACTGTGCGGGCCGTTCGGGTTCCCCCGCCTCTGATCTTGGAAATGTCTTTCATATGACAGTTCTCATTGCATTCGACGGTTCTGACGACTCGCGCACCGCCATCGAGTTCGCCGCACGCCACCTGAAGGCCGAGCCGACCGTGGTGATGACGGTGTGGGAGCCGCTGCTGACTCAGATCACCTGGGCGCCGATCGCCGCCGTGGCCCCGGTCCCCGCCGGGCCGCAGGACGGCGACACCTGGGAGGAGGAGAAGCAGGCCGAGCAGCTCGCCCAGGCGGGCGCCGACCTCGCCCTCTCCGCCGGATTGACCCAGGTGACGACGCGGGCGGAGCGCGGCGGCGGCCCCGTCTGGGCCGCCATCGTGGACGTCGCGGACGAGCTGAACGCCTCGTTGATCGTCACGGGTTCGCGCGGTCTCGCGGGCGCCCGTTCCGTCATCTTGGGCAGCGTGTCGACCCGCGTGCTGCACCACGCGCACCGGCCCGTCCTCGTGGTGCCGCCCCCCAAGGAGGACTGACGGCGGGCCGGAAGCGGCTAGAGGGATTCCAGCGCGCGCTCGAAGGCGGCGTAGACGTCGCCGCTGAAGAGGACGAAGCGGGCGTCGGCGACCTGGGTGGGGGTGGAGCGGACGGTGCCGACGGCGATCCGGGCGGCATCGTCCAGCGGCCAGCCGAAGATGCCCGCCGACACCGCCGGGAAGGCGACCGAGGCGGCGCCCAGCTCGTCGGCGACGCGGAGGGACTCGCGGTAGCAGGAGGCCAGCAGGCCGGAGCGGTCGTCGGACGCCGAGTACACCGGGCCGACCGTGTGGATCACCCAGCGGGCGGTCAGCCGCCCGGCCGTGGTCGCGACCGCCCGGCCGGTCGGCAGCCCGCCGCCGTACCGCGAAGCGCGCAGGTCACGGCACGCGTCGAGGATCTCGGGCCCGCCCCGGCGGTGGATCGCGCCGTCCACGCCGCCGCCCCCGAGCAGCGAGGAGTTGGCCGCGTTCACGATCGCGTCGGCGTCCTGCTCGGTGATGTCGCCCTGGACGAGAGTGATCTCCATGCGCGTTCCTCCGCCGTCGCCGGTTCCGTTTCGCACACGGGAATTCTCGTCCGCGCCGGATGCGAAACGCGTTCGGGCGGTTCCCGGCGGTACGCTCATGGGCGGACGGGACCCCGGGGGCGGTGCGGCTCGTCCGACGTCGTCCGACCGGACGCAGGGGGGCTACCATGCCGAACGCCGGGCGAGTGCACCTGGACGATCCTACAAAAGACGATCTCACAAAGGCGTGACAGTCGCGGAGGTACCCCCTTGAAGATTCTCCTCGCCGGAGCGACCGGAGTCGTCGGCCGCCGGCTGATCCCGCTGCTCGTCCAGGCGGGCCACGAGGTCGCAGGGACGACGCGCCGGTCCGACCGCGCCGGGCTGCTGCGCGACCTCGGCGCCGCGCCCGTCGTCGTGGACATGCTCGACGGCCCGGCGGTCCGCGACGCCGTCGCGGCCGAGCGCCCGGACGCCGTGATCCACCAGCTCACCGACCTCAGCGCGGAGGACTTCCAGGCCAACTCGCGGCTGCGCATCGCCGGCACCCGCCACCTGGTGGACGCGGCGAAGGCCGCGGGCGTCGAGACGATGGTCGCGCAGAGCATCGCCTGGCTGTACGTCCCGGGCGACACGGCGGCCGTCGAGTCCGACCCGCTCGACTCCTCGCTGCCGCCGTACGCGGGCGTCGCGGCGCTGGAGGACGCGGTCGGCGAGATGCCGCGCGGCGTGGTGCTGCGGTACGGCGCGCTCTACGGCCCGGGCACCTGGTACGCCCCCGACGGCGCGATCGCCGAGCGGGCCCGCGCGGGCACGCTGCGGCTGGCGCCGTCGTGGACGTCCTTCGTGCACGCCGACGACGCGGCGTCGGCGGCGCTCGCCGCGCTCGACTGGCCGGCCGGCGCCGTCAACATCGTGGACGACGAGCCCGCCACCACGGCGGACTGGCTGCCCGTCTACAGCGCGGCGATCGGCGCCCCGCACCCGGGCAGCGCCGGCAAGCACGCCGCGACGACCGGCCGCCCGGTGTCCAACGCCAAGGCGCTGGACCTCGGCTGGAAGCCGCAGGTGACCTCGTGGCGCACCGGTTTCGCCCAGATGGAGACGGCGACCGACTGACCCCGTCCGGCTAATCGGGCGGAACGTGACAATTCACCCGAACTGGAACGAGCGCTTCGCCAGCCCGAGCCAGTAGCCGTCGATCACGGACCGGCGCTCCGACGCCTGGTCCGCGTCCGCTCCCAGCGCCATGAACAGCGGCGCGAAATGCTCGGTCCGCGGGTGGGCGATGCGCGCCGCGGGCGCCTTCGCGCGGAAGTCCAGCAGGGCGTCGACGTCGCCGCCCCGCACCGCGCGGTCCGTCCACTCGTCGAACTCCGCCGACCAGGCGGGCGGCGGGGCGTCCGGGTCCGGGCGCAGCTCCCGCAGGTTGTGCGTGGTGAACCCGCTCCCGATGATCAGCACGCCGCGGTCGCGCAGCGGCGCGAGGCTCCGCCCCACCTCGAAGAGCCGCTCCGGCTCCAGCGTCGGCATCGACATCTGCAGCACAGGGACGTCGGCGTCCGGGTACATCTCCACCAGCGGCACGTACGCGCCGTGGTCCAGGCCCCGCTCCTCGTCCTGGTGGACGCCGGGGATCAGCTTGCGCACGTCGGCGGCCAGCTCGGGGGCGCCGGGCGCGTCATAGCGGACGCGGTAGTAGTGCTCTGGGAATCCCCAGAAGTCGTACACCAGCGGCACCGGCCGGGTGGCGCCGACGCTGAGCGGCGCGGCCTCCCAGTGCGCGGACACCATGAGGATCGCCGCGGGCTTCGGCAGGTCGGCCGACCAGCGGGCGAGCTGGTCGGTCCACAGGGCGTCGTCCGCCAGCGGCGGAGCCCCGTGGCTCAGGTAGAGCACCGGCATCCGGGTCATGTCGTCCCCCTTTTACTTGAGACTTCAACCATATCCGGAGAATGATTGAACTTTCAAGGCTTGAGGGTTCAACTTTTGGGTAGACTGTCCGCATGACCGAGGCGCAGTGGCTGGACGACGAGGAGCAGGAGACCTGGCGGGCCTTCCTGTGGACGTCGCGGCTGCTCAACGCCGCCCTCGACCGGCAGCTCCAGCGCGACTCCGGGATGCCGCACGCCTACTACATGATCCTGGCGATGCTGTCGGAGGCGCCCGACCGCGCGCTGACGATGACCGCGCTCGCCGACCTCGTCCACTCGTCCCCGAGCCGCCTCTCCCACGCCGTGAACCGGCTGGAGGAGGCCGGGTGGGTGAGCCGCTGCAAGCACGACGGCGACCGCCGCACCACGATCGCGCGGCTGACCGACGAGGGCTACGCCGTGCTGGTCAAGGCGGCGCCCGGCCACGTCGCCGAGGTCAGGCGCCACCTGTTCGACCCGCTGGACCGCGAGCAGATGCTCGCCTTCCGCGAGACCCTGCACGCGCTCCTGTCGTCCCTCGACCCCGACCACGAGGCCCCGTGCGCACGCGGCGAAGGCTGACCGGCGCGGTCTAGCGGAACTCGACCGCGTGCGACTTGGCGTCGGGGTGCCCGGCGGCCAGCAGCCGCAGGCCCTCCTCCTCCAGCGCGGCGCGCTCCCGCTTCGGGACCGGGGCGAACGGGTCGACGCGCAGCACCGCCTCCCCGCGCTTCTTCTCGATCTTCCACATGCCGTGGACGAAGCCGTCCACCAGGAACGTCGCGCGGATGATGCCGTTGACGGTGAAGACGCGCTTGCGGTGCTCCTCGCTGATGATCCGGGCGCGGTCGGCGTGGGAGAGCAGCAGGTTGTCGAAGTCCGGGACGAACCGGACCGGCGCGGGCGCGTCGCCGCCGGGACGCGGCGCGTCCGGCACGTCGTAGAGCGCGCGGCCGTTCTCGTCCCGGAAATCCAGCAGCTCCGGCCGCAGCCGCTCGACGACCTCGCCGAGCCGCGTCAGGCCGGACCACTGCTGGACGTCCTGGACGCTCGCCGGCCCGAACGCGGCCAGATAGCGCAGCACGACCTCGTCCAGCGTCGTCTCGGCGGGCGGATGCCCGTCCAGCCAGGTGTCGAGGGTCGTGTGCCGGGCGACCCCCGAGGCGCCCCAGATGCCGCGCGGCGGCACCTGGACCAGCGGCAGCCTGCACCGGACGGCCCAGCCGAGCAGCGCGGGGTCGTCGTCCGGCCACCGCTCGGCCAGCAGCTCGCGCAACTCCTTGTCGGTGCGCGGCTCGTCCTCCAGCAGCGCGCGGGCGTGCGCGGTGACCGCGTCGAGGTCGATGCCGGCCAGGTCGGCGGCCCGGGTCCGCAGGTAGTTGTCCAGGAGCGGCTGGGTGAGCGGCCGCAGCGCGCGGGCGTCGCGGGCGCTGACCAGGTGGAGCGTTCCGCGCATCAGCACCATCCGGAGCACCCGCCGCTCGGTCATCAGCGGGCCCACCGTGTCGAACGCGAAGCCGGCGAGGCGGCTCCACAGCCCGATGTGCGGCGGGCTGGGTGCCTGCGCCTGCATGCCGATGAGGTGCTCGATGGCGTCCAGAACGGGCATGTCACGCCGTTCCAGCAGCATCTGCCGTGCGAGCAGGGCCCGGTTCAGGTCCCGCTTGTCAGCCTTCATGGCGACCCCGCTGCTCCTCGTCCGTGAGGCATGAGACCGCCAGGGCCAGGGCGGGACGGCGGTGCCGGAACCAGTTCATCCGTTCATCGTCCCGGATGGGTCCGACATCGGATAATCAGTGCGACTCAGCCGCCGCGGCCAGGAACGCCGCGATGACCGGGTGGGGACGGGTCCCGTCGCCCGCAAGCTCCGGCTGGAAGAGCGTGGCGAGGTAGAACGGGTGCCCGGGCAGCTCCGCGATGCGCACCTGCCCGGCGTCGTCGTGCCCGGTGAACCGCAGGCCGCCCGCGCGCAGCGCGTCCTCGTAGCGGGGGTTGGGGCCGAAGGCGCAGCCGTAGCGCTCGGTGCTGCGCGTCGTCCCCATGAGCCGCGTGGCGAACGAGCCGGGCGTCACGGCGACCTCCGCCTCGTGACCGGCGAGCGAGCAGGCCAGCGGCGTGATCAGCGCGTCGTCACCGGCCTCGCCGGGGTCGTTCTCGGCGTGCCTGGCGTCGCCCAGGCCGCAGACGTTGCGCGCGTACTCCAGCAGCATGTGCTGGAAGCCGCCGCACGTCCCGAGGATGGGAATCCGGTGCTCCCTGGCGGACCGCACGGCGGTGACGGCGCCGGCCTCGCTCTCGTACGGGCTGCCCGGCAGCAGCCACACCCCGTCGAACTTCTCCAGCCCGTCGCCCACGTCGCCGGTCGGGATCCAGTACGCCTCGACGAGGAGGCCGTCGCGCTCCCGGACGGACTCCAGCAGCCCCGGGATCCGGACGTGCGACTGGACGTGGGGGGACCGCTCCCCCACCAGGGCGATGCGTGCGGTGAACGTCATGCCCTCGATCCTGGCCCGCCCGCATGCTCAAGCGCCAACGATGATTCCCGATGGCTCGATAAGCAATGCTTATCCTCATGGATTCGCATCTCCTGCGCACGTTCGTCGCCGTCGTCCGGGCGGGCTCGTTCTCGGCCGCCGCCCGCGAGCTGGGGTACACGCAGGCCGCCGTGTCGCAGCAGATCGCGTCGCTGGAGAGCGATCTCAAGGTGACGCTCCTGCACCGCCGTCCCGTCCGTCCGACGGAGGCAGGGGCGCGGCTACTCGACCATGCCGAGCCGATCCTGCTGCGGCTGCGGGCGGCGCGCTCGGAGCTCGACCGGCTGGGCGGGGCGCCCCGGCTGCGGCTGCGCGTCGGCGCCGCGCCGCTCGCCGCCGCCCACGCCGCGGGGGCGCTGGCCGCGGCCCGCCGGGCGCATCCGCGGCTGGACGCCGCCGTCCGCGTGCTGCCCCGCGCCGGCATCGGCGCGGCCGTGGCGACCGGCGAACTGGACATCGGGCTGGTGGACGGCATCGCCGCGCCCACCGACCCGCTGCGCCCGGACGCCGATGCCCCGGTCACGGCGGCCGCGGTGGCCGAGCGGCCGCTCGCGGTCGCGCTGCCCGCCGCGCATCCGCTGGCGTCCCGGCCCGGCCTCGACCTGCGCGATCTCGTCGACGCGCTGTGGCTGGACGCCCCGGACGTCGCCGCGCCGCTGCCGGACCTGCGCCGGGCGGCGGGCGTTCGGGACGGCTTCCGCCCGTCCCTCGCCTGCACGGGCGGCGACCTCGCGCTGGTCGCCGCACTGGTCGCCGCCGGGCACGGGCTGGCCGTCCTGCCCGCGGGCGCCGCCGGGCATCCGGGCCTGGCCGAGGTGCCCGTCCGCGCGCCGCGGGTCGTCCATCGCACCGAGCTGCTGTGCCCCCGCTCGCCCGGCCCCGCGGGTACGGCCTTCAGCGCGGCCTTGACGGCGGACGCGATATGAACCTATGTTCATGAACATACGTTCATACCCGAGGAGGGGGCATGGCGGAGATCGTCAACACGCACCAGGCGGAGGCGTGGAACGGGTACGAGGGTGAGCACTGGGCCGCGCATCCCGACCGGTACGACGCGGTCAACGGCGGGTTCAACGACGCCCTGCTGGACGCGGCGGCCATCGGGCCGCACGACCGCGTCCTCGACATCGGCTGCGGGAACGGGCAGACCACCCGGCTCGCGGCCCGGCGCGCCCGGCTCGGCGCGGCGACGGGCGTGGACCTGTCCGGGCCCATGCTCGGCACCGCCCGCGACCGCGCCGCGGCGGAGGGCGTCGGGAACGTGGAGTTCGTGCAGGCCGACGCCCAGGTCCACCCCTTCGAGGACGGCGCCTACGACGTGGCGATCAGCCGGGTCGGGGTCATGTTCTTCGCCGATCCCGTCGCCGCGTTCGGGAACATCCGGCGGGCGCTGCGGGACGGCGGGCGGCTGGCGTTCCTCTCGATGGCGCCGATCGGCGACACCGACCTCCAGGCGGTCTTCGCCGCGCTGCCGCCGCGCGAGGAGGCCCCGATCGGGCATGACGGACCCCTGTCGCTGTCGGATCCCGGCCGCGTCCAGGAGGTGCTCGGCGCGGCCGGGTTCGGCTCCGTGAACTGCCGCCAGGTCGAGGCCGAGCAGATCTGGGGACGGGACGCGCGGGACGCGGCCCAGTTCTTCGCCGAGTGGGGCCCGATCCGCTACAACTACGGCGCCGGAGACGACCTCGTCGCCACGCTCGCGGAGGCGATGCGGCGCTTCGAGCGCGACGGCGCCGTCCGGCTGCGGAGCCGGTCGTGGCTGGTGACGGCGCGCCGATGAACCGGGTCGTCGTCCTCGGCGGGTACGGAGCCGTGGGACGGGAGGTCGTCGCGGGCCTGCGCGGCCACGTCCCGGAGATCGTCGTCGCGGGCCGCGACCTCGCCAAGGCCGGCACCGTGAACGGTGCGATTCCGATGCGTGTGGACCTGCGGCGCGACGGCGTCGCAGGGCTCGAAGCCGACGCGGTCGTCATGTGCGCCGAGACCGAGAACGTGCGCGTCGCCGAGCAGTGCCTGCGGCGCGGCGTCCACTACGTCGACGTCTCCGCGTCCTACGAGGTGCTCTCCGGGATCGAGAAGCTCGACGGGCTCGCGGCGGGCGCGGGCGCGACGGCCGTGCTCAGCGTGGGCCTCGCGCCCGGTGTCACCAACCTGCTGGCCGCCGGGTTCGGCGGGGCGGACACGGAGATCGGCGTCCTGCTCGGCGCGGGCGAGCGGCACGGCCCGTCCGCCGTGGACTGGACGCTCGACTCCCTCGGCGACCTGGGCGAATCGTGGCGGATGCGCTTCCCGCCGCCCTACGGAGTGCGCACCGTGCACCGCTTCCCGTTCTCCGACCAGTACACCCTCCCCGGGCGGGTCAGGACGGGCCTCTGCCTGGACTCGCGCGCCCTGACCGCCGTCCTGCCCCGGCTCCGGCGGTTCCGCGACGCCGCACCGCTGCGGGCCGCGTTCCGGCACGTCCACGTGGGCGGGGACGGGTTCGCGGTGGCGGTCGCGTCGGGTGGCCGGGTCCGGTCGTTCGCCGGGCGGCGGCAGAGCCGGGCGACGGGCCTGGCCGCCGCGCTGGTCGTCCGGCGGCTGGCCGGGGCGCCGCCCGGCGTCCGGCACATCGAGGACGTCGCCGGCCCCGACTTCCTGCCCGAGCTCGCCGCCCGCGGGTTCGCGCTCGGAGAATACGATGCGCGGTGATGTCACCTCGAAAAGCGGCCGTGCTGCGCGCCGGCGACCGGACCCTGCGCGAGCACCTGATCGCGACGGCGGAGCGGATGATGGCCGACCGCGGGACGGCCGGGCTGACCGTCCGGGCGATCGCGCGTGAGGCCGGCGTCGCCGACGGCGTCCTCTACAACCACTTCGCCGACAAGGAGGAGCTCCTCGCGCACGCGCTGCGGGCGCGGGCGGAGTCGGTGGGCCGGGCGCTCGACCCGCTGCCCGAGCCCGGCACCGCCACCGTCGAGGAGAACCTGCGCGCGTACGTCGCGCACGGGCTGGCGACGCACGGCGCCCTCGTGCCCGCCCTGGCCGGGCTGGTCGCGCAGCCCGAGGTGCTCAGCCGGTTCTCGGCGCTGAGCGGCGGCGAGGAGGACTGGCGGTCCCGGCTCGCCCGCTACCTGCGGGCCGAGCGCGACCTCGGCCGCCTCGCCCCAGACGCCCCGCTGGACGCCGCCGCGTCCATGCTCGTCGGCGCCTGCCACGAACCGGTGCTGTCGGCGCTCTTCCAGGGCGAGGACATCGCGCGCCGCGTCCCGCCGGCCTCCGCCGACGAGCTGGTCGCCGTCGTGCTGCGCGGCATCGCCCCGCGTTAGGACTCCATCGCCGCCCTCACCTCCGCCAGGGTGCGGTCGGCGACGGCGTTGGCGCGCTCGTTGCCCTCGTCCAGGACGCCGCGCAGGTACGCCCGGTCCGCGACCAGCTCGGCGCGGCGGGCCCGGATCGGGCGGAGGAACTCGTTGACCGAGTCCGTGACGACCTTCTTGAGCGCGGCGCCGCCGCCGTCCCCGATCTCGGCGGCGACGGCGTGCGGGTCGCGGCCCTGGCAGAGCGCGGCGAGCAGCACCAGGTTCGACACCTGCGGGCGGGTCTCGGGCGCGTAGGCGATGCGCCGGTCGGTGTCGGTCACCGCCCGCCTGATCAGCCTGGCGGTCTCGTCCGGCCCGGCGGACAGCGCGATGGCGTTGCCGCGGCTCTTGCTCATCTTCTGGCCGTCCATGCCGAGCAGGCTCGGGGCGGCGGACAGCAGCGCGTCCGGCACGGGGAAGACCGGCGCGTAGCGCTCGTTGAAGCGGCGGGCGATCGTCCGGGTGATCTCCTGGTGCGGGAGCTGGTCCTTGCCGACGGGGACGAGGTTGGCCTTGCAGAACAGGATGTCGGCGGCCTGGTGGACGGGGTAGGTGAACATCAGCCCGCTGACCGACGACTGCCGGGACGAGGCGATCTCGTCCTTCACGGTCGGGTTGCGGCTCAGTTCCGGCACCGACACCAGCGACAGGAACGGCAGCATGAGCTGGTTCAGCGCGGGGACGGCGCTGTGCCGGAAGACGGTCGCGGCGGACGGGTCGATCCCGGCGGCCAGGTAGTCGGCGACCAGGCCCTCGACGTACTCCGACAGCCGGTCGGCGACGTCCCGGTCGGTGAGCACCTGGTAGTCGGCGACGAGCACGAACAGCTCAACGCCGGCGCGCTGCAGCCGCACGCGGTTCGCAAGGGTGCCGAAGTAGTGGCCGAGATGCAGCGGCCCGGTGGGGCGGTCGCCGGTCAGGATGCGGAACGCGCCGGGGTCGGCGGCGATGCGTTCCTCCAGCTCGCGGCTGCGCGCTTCGGCCGCGGCGGTGCTGGTGGCGGTGCTGGTGGCGGTCGTCTCCATGGTCTCTCCTCGGTCGGGAGCGGGCTGGGCGGCCGTCCCGCCGGACCGGCCCGGGTCACCGAGAAGCAGAAGGGCCGTCCAGCGGACGGCCCTGTGGCATGCGCGAGCGTCGGCCGTCCTAGGACGGCCACCAGCCCAGACACACGCGGTTCATGCCCCCAGCATAGACGATGGCATGCGGCTCCTAGCAGATAATCCGCAACAGAACAACCTGGGTAGGCTGGCGGCATGACTTCGATGGCCCCCAGCCGGACGACGACGGACCTGTCGTTCCTGCTCGACCGCACCGGCCACGTCCTGCGCACCCAGATGACGGCCGCGCTCGCCGAGATCGGACTGACGCCGCGCATGCACTGCGTCCTCGTCCACGCCCTGGAGGAGGAGCGCACCCAGATCCAGCTCGCCGAGATCGGCGACATGGACAAGACGACCATGGTCGTGACCGTGGACGCGCTGGAGAAGGCGGGCCTCGCCGAGCGCCGGCCGTCGTCCACCGACCGCCGCGCCCGAATCATCGCGGTGACCGAGGAGGGCGCGCGGGTCGCGGCGGAGAGCCAGCGGATCGTGGACGGCGTGCACGAGGCCGCCCTCGGGTCGCTGCCGGACGGCGAGCGGGAGGTGCTCGTCCGCGCCCTGACCACGCTGGTCACCGGGCATCTCGCGACGCCCGTCGAGACCGCCCGGTCGGCCCGGCGCGTCCGGCAGGGCAAAAAATAGATCCATGAAGGATCGTCTATAACAAAACCATCTGCTACGGTCGCTCCATGACCACGGAGACGACCCCTTCCCGCCTGCTGCGGTCCCGCTGGGCCGCGCTCGGCGTGCTGTCGGCGACCATGCTGATGGCGATCCTCGACGGCAGCATCGTGACCGTCGCCGCCCCCGCCATCCAGGCCGACCTCGGCTTCTCCCCCGCCGGGCTCAGCTGGATCATGAACGCCTACCTGATCCCGCTCGGCGGCCTGCTGCTCCTCGCCGGACGGCTCGGCGACCTCATCGGCCGCAAGACGCTCTTCCTCGCCGGGAACGCGGTGTTCACGGCGGCCTCCGCGCTCGCCGGGGCGGCCACCACGTCCGGCGTGCTGATCGCCGCCCGCCTCCTCCAGGGCGTCGGCGGCGCGCTCGCCACCGCCGTCGTCCTCGGCATCCTTGTGACGCTGTTCACCGACCCGCGCGAACGGGCGAAGGCGATCGGGATCTTCAGCTTCACCGGCGCGGCGGGCGCGTCCATCGGGCAGGTCCTCGGCGGCGTCCTCACCGACGCGCTGAGCTGGCACTGGATCTTCCTGATCAACCTGCCGATCGGCCTCGCCACGATCCTGCTGGCGCTCCCCGCACTGCCCCGCGACCGCGGGCTCGGCCTCGCCGCCGGCGCGGACATCGCCGGGGCGCTGCTCGTCACCTCCGGGCTGATGCTCGGCATCTACACGGTCGTGAAGGTCGAGGGGCACGGCTGGGTCTCGCTCCACACGCTGGGCCTCGGCGCGGTGTCGCTGCTGCTGCTCGCCGGGTTCGCCGTCCGGCAGGCGCGGGCCGCGACCCCGCTGATGCCGCTGCGGATCCTGCGCTCGCGGAACGTGTCCGGCGCGTACGCCGTGCAGCTGCTCACCCTGTCGGCGATGTTCTCGTTCCAGGTGGTCGTCGCCCTCTACATGCAGCAGGTCCTCGGCTACAGCGCACTGGACACGGGCCTGGCGATGCTCCCGGCCGCCGTCGCGATCGGCGCGGTCTCGCTGCTGGTGTCGGCGCGGCTGTCCAACCGGCTCGGTGAGCGGTTCGTGCTGATGGCGGGCCTGGTGCTGCTGATCGGCGCGATGGCATGGCTGACGACCGTCCCGGTGGACGCCGACTACATCACCGACCTGCTCCCGGTGTTCGTCCTGGTCGCGGGCGCGGGGCTCGTCCTGCCGTCGCTGACCGGACTCGGCATGTCGAGCGCCCGCCCGGAGGACGCGGGCCTCGCGTCAGGAGTGTTCAACACCGTCCAGCAGGTCGGGATGGCCCTCGGCGTCGCGGTACTGACCACGCTCGCCGCCGCCCGCACCGAGACCCTGCGCGCGGACGGCGAGGACGCCGCCCACGCGCTCACCGGCGGCTACCACCTGGCGTTCGGCGTCTCCGCCGGGCTCCTGGTCGCCGCGCTCGCGGTGTCCCTCCTCGTCCTGCGCCGCCCGAAGCCGCAGGCCGCCGCTCCGGAAACGCCCGCGCGGACTAGTGAGGCAGGACGAGAAGCAGCAGCGGAAGGCCGGCGATGACCGGGACGGCGACCGACGCGGCGACGCGCATGCGGCGCGACACCGGCTCCGGCTCCAGCAGGCGGTTCACCCGCACCATCACCGGCATGTCGCCGTGCGCCACGCCGAGCGTCCCGGACGGGGCGGCCGCCGGACGCGCCGCGGCGAACCGCAGCAGCGCCGTCGCCAGCTCGCGCGCCGGATGGTGGTGCCGGGCCCGGTCGTCGGCGGCCATCTCGATCAGCAGCTCCACCGCGTCCAGGCACCGCCCGACCAGGTGGAACTGCGGGAACACCTGGCGCAGCGACGTGAACGGCAGCAGCACCAGGTCGTGCCGCTCGCGCGCGTGCGCGCGCTCGTGCGCGAGGACCGCGGCCAGCTCGCCGCGGTCGAGCAGCTCCAGCGTGCCAGCGCTGACGACGACCTTGTGCGAGCGGACGCCCGGCACGCAGTACGCGGCGGCGCCCGGATGGTCGAGGACGAGGGTGCCGGGCACGGACGAGTCGCGGCGCGACACCAGCGCGAGCAGCGCCCGGTGCCGCCGCCGGGCCCGGAACACCCGGACCACCGCGAACATCAGCATGACCAGCAGCACGCCGGCCAGGCTGATCGCACCGAGCAGCGCCGCGACCTGCACGGCGCCGAGGCGTGCCGCCTGGTCGTCGTAGAGGCCGGGCAGCCCGCCGAGGACGCCCTTGCGGTACGGGAGGAGGGCCAGGCCGAGCAGGGCTCCGATCGTGGCGACGCCCCAGCACAGCCCGAGGGCCTGCCAGAGCGCGATCCCGATGCGCGGCGCTCGCCACGTCCACCGGGCGCGGGACAGGAAGTGCGCCCCGCCGACGGTCCCGAGAGAGATCAATGCGAGCAGGGCGGCGCCGGTCATGCCGGTGGTTCCTTACTCGTGAGGCCCGCGAGGGTCTCCCGGATCACGTCGATCTCGTCCCGCGACACGGACCGGACGAAGTGGGCGAGCGCCGCGTCCCGGTCACCGGTCTCGTTCAGCGCGCCCAGCATCAGCTCGGTCACGTACATCTCCCGGCTCGCCACCGGGTGGTAGCGCCAGGCCCGGCCGTCGCGCTCGCGCTCCAGGAAGCCCTTCTTGGCGAGCCTGTCCAGCACCGTCATGACCGTGGTGTGGGCGAGGTCCCGGTCGCCGGCGAGCGCACGGCTCACGTCACGGGCGGTCGCCGCCTCGTGGCCGGCGTCCTCCCGCTCCCACAGGACCTCCATGACCGTGCGTTCAAGCTCTCCCAGACCCTTCACGGCTTCAAGGTTATCCGACCGATACCGAGGTCACCACGTCAGGTAGTACTACCGCCGGTAGGGGGCGCCACGAGGCCCAGCTCGTAGGCGATGATGACCAGCTGCACCCGGTCGCGGGCGGCCAGCTTCGCCAGCAGCCGGGCCACGTGCGCCTTCGCCGTGGCGACGCTGATGTAGAGCTCGTCGGCGATCTCCTGGTTCGACAGGCCGCGCCCGACCAGGGTCAGCACCTCGCGCTCGCGGCCGGTGATCCCGGCGACCTCCCGCGGCTCGGCCCGCCGCGGCGCGGCGGCGGGCTCCGGACGGGCGGCGAACTCCTCGATCAGCCGCTTGGTGACGCTGGGCGCGATCAGCCCGTCCCCGCCCGCCACGACGCGGATCGCCGCGAGGATCTCCTCCAGCGCCATGTCCTTGACCAGGAAGCCGCTCGCGCCCGCCTTCAGCGAGCCGTACACGTACTCGTCGTCGTCGAACGTCGTCAGCATGATGACGTGCGCCCCGGTGATGCGGCGGGTGGCCTCGATGCCGTCCATGTCGGGCATGCGAATGTCCATCACGACCACGTCGGGGTGAAGGGCCTCGACCAGGTCGACCGCCTCGCGGCCCGTCCCGGCCTCGCCGACGATCTCCAGGTCCGGGGTGTCGGCGATCAGCACGCGCAGCCCGGCGCGGATGAGCGGCTGGTCGTCGGCCAGCACGACGCGGACCGTCATGCGGCCGCCGCCGGCGCCGGGATGCGGGCCGCCACCCGGAACCCGCCCGCGGGGGACGGCCCGGCGGCGAACTCGCCGCGCAGCAGCGCGACCCGCTCCCGCATCCCGACCAGGCCGTACCCGGCGCCGACCACGCCGCCGCGCCCGTCGTCCGCCACCTCGATCGCGAGCTCGCCGTCGCGGTAGTCGATCGTCACCCGGCAGCGGTCGGTGCCCGCGTGCCGGACGACGTTCGTGACCGCCTCCTGGACGATCCGGTACGCCGAGAGGTCGACGTCCGGCGGAAGCGCCCGCGGCTCCCCCGTCCGGCGGATGTCGACCGCGACCCCGGCGTCCGCGGTCGCCGCCGCCAGCCGGTCGAGGTCGGCCAGGCCCGGGGCGGGGCCGAGCGGAGCGGGGTCGTCGGCGCGCAGCGCGGACAGCATCCGCCGCAGCCCGGACAGGGTGTCGCGGCTGGTGGCCTCGATCGCGCCCAGCGCGTTGCGGGCCTCCGCAGGCTGCGTCTCGATCACCCGTCCGCCCACGCCCGCCTGGATCGCGATGATCCCGATGCTGTGCGCGACCATGTCGTGCAGCTCGCGGGCGATCCGGAGCCGCTCGGCGGCGACGGCCTGCGCGGTCTCCCGCTCGCGCATCTCCTCCGCGTGCGCGCGCCGCACCCGCAGCGAGTTCCCCGTCATCCATACGACGACCATCGCCAGGACGATGGTGAGGAGGAGCACCTCGTCCGCCATCAGGAACGCGGCGACGGACAGGAGTTGCAGGACGCCGGTGACGACCGCCACGGAGCCCGAGACCCAGCGCGGGCGTGTCGCCGCGATGTAGCAGACCGCGAGATCGGTGAGCAGGATCTGCCCACCCGCGACGACGCCGTTCGGCGTCTCCGACAGGGCCAGGATCCAGGAGAAGAGCAGGATCGCGTGGGCCGGGAGGGGGTTGCGCCGCAGCAGCGCGGCGACGAGCACGGTGAGGCCGACGCAGAGCAGGATGTCCAGTTCCCGCGAGAGGAACCGCCCGGTGGAGAGGGCGAGGAACAGGACGCCGGGATAGAGCGCGGCTCCCGACCAGGCGAGAACCGCGCCGCTGAGACGGCGCACTCGGGCTGACATGCGCCGATCGTAACCGCCGGCCGTTCTCCCGCACATTGGCCCGCGGGCGTAATCCCACGGGCTAACGGGCGTTCCGCAAATGTGTGCGACGGCCCGATGCGCGAAAACCGGGCCGATCGACACCGTTATCCGCATGAAACGCTGGATACCACTGCTCTTGGCCATCGAAGTCACAGCAATAGCCGTATTCTCTATCACCTACGACTCGCTGGATTTCCGCATCTACTGGCTGGGCGGAGACGCCATAACCGACGGGACCCGCCTCTACACGGAACAGCTGGCCGACCACTGGTTCACCAACACCCCCTTCTTCGCCACCCTCTTCACCCCCCTCTCCCTGCTGCCGCTCACCCTGGCCCGCGTGATCTGGCAATTCGCCGCACTGGCCGCCTTCATATGGGCATGCCGAATCACGATGAAACTGACCGGCCGCCACGTCCCCCTCATCGCCGTCGTAGCGGCCGGCCTCCTTCTGGAACCGGTCTACCACTCGTTCTTCCTGGGCCAGGTCAACCTCTTCCTGCTGGCCCTCGTCCTGGCCGACATGCACCGCGCCGCCCAAGGCCGCCCCGCCGGAATCGCCATCGGCATCGCGACCGCGATCAAACTGACCCCGGCCATCTTCGTCGTCCTGCTCCTGCTGACGAGGCGCACGAAGGACGCCGTGACCGCCACGGCCACCTTCGCCACGTGCACCCTGCTCGCCTACGTCATCGCACCGGAAGCGTCCCGCGTCTATTGGCTGGACACTTTCTACGACACGTCCCGGGTGGGCGTCCCGTACATCAGCAACCAATCCCCCTACGGCACCCTGAACCGCATATTGCGCGGCACGGCCGAAGTGGGCGACTGGTACACCGCCATCCCGCTGACGATCGCCGCGATCGGCCTGACGATCGCCGTCCTCTGGGCAAGAAGAGGCGACTGGCTGACCGCCACAGCCGTCACAGGCGCGACCGGCCTACTGGTCTCCCCCATCTCCTGGGCGCACCACTGGGTATGGATCGTCCCCGCCCTGGCGGTGCTCCTCAGGAACAACAACCGGAAAACCGCCCTGGCCGCCTACGTCCTCTTCGCGCTCTCCCCGCTCTGGTGGACGCCGCACAACGGCCACCCACTCCAATACGGCTTCCACATCTTCCTGACCCCGATCGCCAACTGCTACCTGCTGGCCGGCGTGGCCTTCCTGACCCACATGGCGATCCGCCTCAGGACCGCCCCGCCCACCGGTCAAGGTGAACTGCGGCATCCAACTCCCGCCGCTGCCGCCACCCGTGCCGTTCGAGATCCGGAGCGGATTGCAGACGGCTGACCGGCCCCAGACACAGCCAGGCGACCGGACGAACGTCCCCCGGAATGCCGAGCAACTCACGCAGGTAAGCCTCGCGGTAGAACGAAACCCACCCCACCCCCAAGCCCTCCGCCATAGCGGCCAGCCACAAGTTCTGAATGGCCAGACAGACCGAGTACAGCCCAGCATCGGCGATCGCATGCCGCCCCAAAACCGCAGGCCCACCCCGAGCAGCGTCATACGTGACCACAACCGAAAGAGTGGACTCCAGAACCCCATCGATCTTGATCTTCCCGAACCGCTCAGCCGCATCCCCTCGCAAACCACGAGCGAACACAGCCCTCTCCCCCTGGACATGCTCATAGAAGGCACGCCGAAGCCGAACGTCCCTCACCAGAATGAAATCCCAGGGCTGCGACAGCCCCACGCTCGGCGCGGCATGCGCCGCCGCGAGCACCCGGTCGAGGACGTCCCGCGGAATGGGCGCACCGGTGAACTCGGCGCGCACATCGCGGCGGCGGTGGATGACGTCGTAAAGCTCCATGGCAGGCTCCCGCTGCGTCGGGCCGCCGCATGGCGGCCGCGTGGAGCGGGGCCGGTCTTCGGACTCCCGGATCGACGCCGGACCGCCCGCCTTCCCAGCCTTCCGGCCAGTGGCCGCGCAAACGCGCATGGACGGCAGCTCCCCGGTCACCGCGGCGGGCCCGTGCCGGATTCACACCGGCTTCCCGATTCTCCCCACGAAGGGGCACCCCGCGTCAGTTCATGCCACCGGCGACTCTACCGCCGTCAAAGCTCACGAACGAAGGCCGCATCAACGAGCCCCAGCCAAGCACCCTGGTCATCTGCGAGCGGCCGCGCCAACGGCAACGACACGAACCGGCAGGCGAACGTCAACCCCGCATCGCCCTCGTCACCATCCACCACGTGCTCCCAGGCGTCCGCCACAGAGGCACCCGCGACAAGATGAAAGAACGACGTCCGGCGAGGCTCCCCAGAACACGGATGCGGCTTCTCCTCTACGGCAACCCGCCGAACAACCGAGACATCGCTCAGCCCCGTCTCCTCAAAAACCTCCCGCAAAACCGCCCGCACCAAGCCTTCACCACCCCTGACACCACCCGCTGGCACCTGAGTCCCCGCTTCCGGCATCCCGACATGATCGAAGACGAGCAACTCAGGACCAGGGTCATACCTGATCACATAAGCGGCGACACGAATCCTGGGCGGGCTCAACCGCCAGGACCGCCCTCCGCTCCCTCAAGCGACAGCCGACCCGGCGGCGGATACGGCAACTCCGGCCGCGACTCAGCGGAAAGCCCATCAAGAGCCAACTCGAGATAACGCCGCCAAGCCTGCGGCTCATGATCCAACAGCGGCGCCGCCGTGTGCTGGATGCCGCTCAGCAGCAGGACCACATCGGTGCCGGTGACATCTGGCCGCACGGCCCCCTGCCGCCGCGCACGGTCGGTGATCTCCTCCGCGACGTCGCGGAGCCGCTGGATCGCCTCCCGCACCTGCTCGCTCTGCAGGGACGGCCGGCCGACGACCTCGCAGAACGCCCGGTCCCTGACGAAGATCTCCACCCCGGCGGCCATGAACTCCCGCAGCGCCCGCCCCGGATCGTCGGCCTCCAGCAGCGCGGTCCCGGTGCTCTCCAGCTCGTCCAGCATGCCGAGCATGATCGCCGCCAGCAGGTCGGCCTTGGAGGAGAAGTGCCGGAAGACCGTGCCCTTGCCCACCCCGGCGCACTCCGCGATCTCGCCGATGGACACCTCGACCCCGCGCTCGGCGAACGTCCGAGCCGCCGCGTCCAGCAGCAGCCGACGGTTCCGCACCGCATCACTGCGCGACGGGACGCTTTTGGCCATGCGCCACTCCTTCCTACAGCGACCACTCTACCTAAGGTGACCAATCGGTCCGCTTATGAGCTCTCTAAGGTGACCGCCCGGTCCGCTTACGGACCGGCCGGAGCGCAGACCGCACATCGAAGGGAAAGTCATGAACGACAAGCTCGCCGGAAAGACCGTCCTGGTCACCGGCGCGTCCTCAGGCATAGGCGAGGCAACCGCACTGGCCCTGTCAGCCGCAGGCGCGGACCTGGCCGTCGGCGCCCGCCGAGCCGACCGCCTGGCGACCCTCGCGGACAAGGCACCAGGCGAGGTACTTCCCCTGAACCTGGACGTGACAGACCAGCAGTCAGTGCAGGCCGCAGTAGCGGCGACCGTTGAACACTTCGGCGGCCTGGACGTCCTGGTGAACAACGCCGGGGTAATGCTCAGCGGCCCGATCGCAGGCGCCGACACCACCGAATGGACCCGCATGGTCGAAACGAACCTGCTCGGCTCGATGTACGCCGTCCACGCGGCCCTGCCGCACCTGCTGAAGAGCAAGGGCACCGTCCTCCAGGTCTCCTCGACGTCAGGACGGATCGCATCAGCGGGCGGCGCCGTCTACGCCGCGACAAAGTTCGGCATCAACGCATTCTCCGAAGCACTCCGGCAAGAGGTGACCGCCCAAGGCGTCCGGGTGGTGATCGTGGAACCGGGCTTCGTCTCGACCGAACTGGCCGACCACATCTCCGACCCGGCAACCCGGGCAGCCGCACAGCAGATGGCCGCGTCCATGCGCACCCTCCAGCCCGAAGACATAGCCAACGCCGTTGTGTACGCCCTCACCCAGCCGGAACACGTAGCGGTCAACGAAATCCTCATCCGCCCAACCGACCAAACCCGCTAGCCAAGCCCCCTCCCTCGTACACTTCCACGCCGCGCAACGGGCAAGCACCTGCGAACACGCCCCGTCGACCAAGGCGGCAGCCGCCCAGGCTGCGGACGCCCCAGGCCATGCAAACGGCACGACCGTCCCAGCCGCAAGCGCTCCACCTGCCCGTGACTGGCGGTTTTACAAGCCCAGAGGGCGACACGGGACGCGCCGGTTCGGCTGGCCGGTCGCCTCCCTTCCGGCCTACGACACTGATCCGAGAGCGTGCGGACGCGTTGCCGTGGAGGGTCTACAAATCCCTGGCGGATCCCTCGGTGACTCAGGCAGGGGCGCGCCCCTGCGAACTCACACGGCCCGACCCCGCCAGGGCAGTCGGCCGGATCGGGGGATGAAGCCAGGCCCGTGTCGGTGTGATGGCCCGGCGCAGGCTATCGATCACACGCCTGAGGCCAGGCAGCGAGCAACTAGAACGAAAGCGTGCGCCAGCCCATCATGTGGCCCTGCCCCAACAGGCGGGCAACCCGGCTCGTTGACGGCCCAGACCGGGCAGGTGATACAGCCGGGCGCGGGGCGGCGCTCACGCGGCCTTGTCCCAGCACGACAGGCGACCAGGCCAGGGGACGACTCTGGGCCCCTGCGAGTGGAACGACGGCTGGGCTTGGGCCGGTCGAGGACACGGCCTTAACCCACCACGGCGGCGTCTGGTGCGCGACGTCTTCAGGGAGCTGTTGCTGAGGCGGTCGGCTGTGGACGCGGCGTGCGGTCACCCGGCCTTAATGAAACACGGCGGGCGCCCATGCGGGGAGAGAGACGGTTCCACTCGCGTCATTGCACTCGGGCCCGGGCCAGCCGATCGCCGCCGCCCCGGCAAACAAGTGGGCGAGGCGTCCTCAGGCCCCGTCTTGGCTGAGGCGGTCGGGTATGGCACCCGTCGTGCGATCACGCGGCATGGCCCCAGCACGGCAAGTGACCAGGCTAGGAACAACTCCAGCCCCATGCCGGTGGGACAGTCGGGTGCGGGTGCTGCTGTGCCTAAAGCCAGCGCGGTGGACGGAAGGCCGTGGGGCAACTTCGGGCCCGTGTTGGTGGGGGTGCGGGTGTGGATGTGGGGCCGCCATCAGGCGGTCTTTCGTCCGAGCGGCAGTCGAGCGGGCCGGGAGGGAACGGCTCCGTGTCCGTGCCGCACGCGGCAGGCGGGCGTGAGGGTGTGTGCCTGCAGTCACGCTGCCTTTGACCTTGACCAGCGCGGCTAGCGGACGATTCTGGGGCGCGGGGAGGCGGCCGGGCATCGCGGCGTACGCCGCGCAAGCACGAGGCCTTGTGTTGACGGCGGGTGAATACTGACCCCCAGGCGGCGGCCGAATTCTGACCCCCTCTGCTGTCACTGTGGAGGGTGATCAAGGTGGAGGACTGGGC